>CAYTBD010000277.1:0-3953 GCA_964435755.1 uncultured Rhodobacterales bacterium | reverse complement strand
GAGGGCGTCGCGCAGAGCTACCTCCAGATCAACGGGCGCTGGCGCAACCACGTGCTCTACGCCAACCTGCGCGGCGACCGGCGCGGGCGCACGGCGGCGGGGTAGGCGGCATCTGCGGCGCCGCCTGCGGCGGCATTCCTTCGTCTCGCCCGCCCGCTGCGCGGGCAGGCTCGGGCCGGAGTATTTCCGCCGAGGTGAAACGGGGTGACGCGGCGGCAGGACGGGCTATCTTTCGACGGAAAGGAGGTGCCCGATGCTTCGTCTCGCCGTGATCCTTTCGCTTCTCGCCCTGCCGGCCCTCGCGCAGGAGCGCCGGCCGAGCCACTGCATCGCCATTGCGGAGGCCGCGCCCGGGATCGAGTATGCGTCCCTGGGTGACCTCACCGCGCCGCTCGACGAGTTCACCGTACGGCTTCACTACGTCGATCATTCGATGTTCGTCCTGCGCACCCCCGGCGGCCTGTCCGCGGTCACGGATTTCAACGGCTACCTCGGGCCCACGACGTTCCTTCCCGACGTCGTGACGATGAACAACGCGCATTCCACGCACTGGACCCCGTCCCCGTCCGCCGCGATCCCGCACGTCCTCGAAGGCTGGGCGCAGGATGGTGCGCCGGCCGACCACCACCTCGACCTGGGCGAGATGCTGGTGCGGAACGTGCCGACCGACGTGCGGTCGGGCTTCGACGGCGTGCGCGTGGCCGGGAACTCGATCTTCGTCTTCGAGGTCGCGGGGCTCTGCATCGGCCATCTCGGCCACCTGCACCACGAGCCCGACGAGCTGCAATACGCGGCCCTCGGCCGGCTCGATGTCGTCATGGCCCCGGTCGACGGCGGCATGACGCTCGACCTGCCGACGATGATCAAGACGCTCAAGCGCCTCCGGTCGTCGGTGGTGATCCCGATGCACTGGTTCAGCACCGTCTCGCTCGACCGGTTCACCCGCGGCATGGCCGACGAATTCGACATCGAGGTGACGGACGGGTCGACCTACGAGGTCTCCCTGCGCACCCTGCCGTCACGCCCCACGGTCGTCGTCCTCCTCCCGGAGTTCCTCGACGACGAGTGACTTGCCGGGCGTCGCGGCGCGTGCTCAAACGGGCTCATGCTGGCTCCCGCGACGCCCGACTTCCTCGCCACGCTCCGCGCCCGTCTGCCCGAGGGACGGGTCCGCGACGCGGAGCCGCGCCATCTCGAGGAGCCGCGTGGACGCTGGGCGGGACAGGCCGCCGCCGTCGTGGCGCCGGGCTCCACCGAAGAAGTCGCCGAGGTGGTCCGCGCCTGTGCCGAGGCCCGGGTCGGCATCGTGCCCTACGGCGGGGGCACCGGTCTCGTCGGCGGCCAGGTCTCGCCAGACGGTCCGCTGCCCATCGTGCTGTCGCTCGAACGCATGACGGCGATTCGCGGCATCTGGCCCGAGGAGAACGTCCTGATCGCCGAGGCGGGCGCGGTGCTCGCCAGCCTCCACGCCGCCGCCGAGGCGGCCGGGCGGCTCTTCCCGCTGTCCTACGGCTCGGAGGGCACGGCCCGGATCGGCGGCGCCCTCGCCGTCAATTCCGGCGGGATCAACGTGCTGCGCTACGGCAATGCGCGCGACCTCTGTCTCGGGATCGAGGCCGTGCTGCCCGACGGACAGGTCCTCCACGGCCTCCGTCGGCTCCGGAAGGACAACACCGGTTACGACATCCGCAATCTCCTGATCGGGTCCGAAGGCACGCTCGGCGTCATCACGGCGGCGAGCCTGAGGCTCTTCCCGCGCCCCGCGCGCACCGGCACCGCGCTCTTCGTCCTGCGCGACCCCGCGGCCGGCCTCGCGCTCCTGTCGCGCGCCCGGGACGCGATGGGCGAGGCGGTCACCGCGTTCGAGCTGCTGTCCGGCACAGGGCTGTCGTTCCTCGACGAGGCGCAGACGGGGCTCCGCCAGCCCTTCGACCCGATCCCGGGCTGGGCCGTGCTCGTCGAACTCGGCCTGCCGCAAGCGCTCGATCCCGAAGCCGAGCTTGCGGCGCTCTTCGAGGCGGCGCAGGCGGCCGGAGAGGTCTCGGACGGCCTGATCGCGCAAAGCGGCCCGCAGCGCGACGACTTCTGGCGCCTGCGCGACGCCATCCCCGAGGCGAATCGCGCGATCGGTGCGATCGCCTCGCATGACCTCTCGCTGCCTCTCTCCGAGATCCCGCCGTTCCTCGAGCGCTGCGGCGCCGCGCTCGCCGCGGTCGGCCCCCTTCGCGTCAACGCCTTCGGCCACCTCGGCGACGGCAATCTCCACTACAACGTCTTCCCGCCGAACGGCATCCCGGCGCGCGACTTCGACGGGCTCCGAGGGCGGATCAGCGAGACGGTGCACGACATCGTTCACGGCATGGGCGGCGCGTTCAGCGCCGAGCATGGCGTCGGCCGGCTCAAGGTCGGGGATGTCGTCAAATACGGCGATCCCGTCCGCGTCGACCTGATGCGCCGGATCAAGCGGCTTCTCGATCCGGAGGGGATCATGAATCCGGGTGCCGTGCTCGGGGCGGAGGACTGACCTCAGGCGCCCTCGAATTCGCAGAGCACGTGGACGTCCATGCCCATGTCCTCGAGAAGCCTGCGCCCGCCAAGCGCGGGAAGATCGACGATGAAGGCGCAGCCGATGATCTCGCCGCCGAGCCGCTCGAGCAGCTTGATCCCCGCGCCCGCCGTCCCCCCCGTGGCGAGCAGATCGTCCACCAGAAGCACCTTGTCGCCGGGCATCAACGCGTCGTCGTGGACCTCCACGATCGCCTCGCCGTATTCGAGCTTGTAGTCCTGGCTGATCGTGGTCCCGGGCAGCTTGCCCTTCTTGCGGATCGGCACGAAACCCACCGACAGCTGATGCGCGATCGCGCCGCCGAGGATGAACCCCCGCGCCTCGAGCCCCACGACCTTGTCGATCCGCGTGCCGGCGTAGGGGTGCAGCAGCTGGTCGATGCACATCCTGAAGCCCCGCGCATCGGCGAAAAGCGTGGTCACGTCGCGGAACATGATCCCTTCGTGCGGGAAATCGACGATCGTGCGGATGTAGTCCTTGACGGTCTTTCTGTGGTCGAGCATGCCCGGCACCCTTTCATCGGCGCGTCCCCTCGCCCAAATGAAGCGGGACGGGACGGGCGGCGCAAGGGCCGAGTGAGGGGATCATGATGCAAAGACGGAACATCCTGGCGGCCGCCGCTCTTCTGGCCGCGCCGCTGGTCGTGCTCCGCGCGGTCGGCGGACGCGAGGCGGCGCCGGAGTTCGACTTCCGGCCGCTCCGATCGGCGCCCGGGTTTCGCAGCCTCGACGGCGGCGCCGTATCCGCCGCAAGCGATCCGTTCGTCGGCCTCACCGCCCCCGCAGGCGATCCCGGCGCGTCCCCGATCGCCCGCGCGGCGCTCTGCGGCGCGCTCTTCGGCGAGGATCCGGTTCGCGGCGGCACCGTGCCGGTGGCCTACTTCACCGACTACAACTGCCCGTACTGCGCCCGACTGTCCGCGCGCCTGCGGGATCGCGAGGCGGCAGGTCTCCGCCTCGTCTGGCACGAGCTTCCCCTGCTCGGCCCGGGATCCGAAGCCGCCGCCCGCGCCGCCCTCGCCGCCGCCCGCCAAGACGCCTATGCCGCGTTCCACGCCCGGCTCATGCGCGCCGCCTTCCAGCCCACGGATGCCTATGTCGCCGATCTTGCGAACGGCCTCGGCCTCGATCCCGATCGTCTCCTTGCCGACATGGAGAGCGCCGGGGTCCGCCGCCGCCTGACCGACAGTCGGCGCGTCGCACGCCGTCTCGGCATCGGTGCGACGCCGACTCTCGTCGTCGGGCGCACGGTGGTCACAGGACTGGTGTCCGACCGCCGCCTCGACGCGCTTCTCGCGCTCGAACGCGACGCGGGACCGCTGCCCTGCTGAGAGCGTCCCGCCTCCATCTGTCCGGAAATATCCTCGGGGGAGCGCGAGGGGGCAGAC
>CAYTBD010000276.1:0-3976 GCA_964435755.1 uncultured Rhodobacterales bacterium | reverse complement strand
TCGCCGCCGCCGCCGGCACCGACGACGACACGCAGGTGCGCCGCGTCACGCGGATGGGCATCTGGATCTCGGTGCTCTTCGGCCTCGCGGTCCTGCCGCTCTTCCTCTGGTCGGGGCCCGCGCTGCGCCTTCTGGGGCAGGAGGCGCAGGTCTCCGCGGACGCGCAGACCTACCTGCGGATCGTCTACATCGGACTGATCCCGAGCCTCCTGATGATGGTGCTGAAGAGCTACTTCGCCGCCCTCGGCAAGACGCAGGTCGTCTTCTGGGTCATGGCGGGCTCCGCCGTGCTCAATGCGTTTCTCAACTACGCGCTGATCTTCGGCAACTGGGGCGCGCCGGAACTCGGGATCCGGGGCGCCGCCATCGCCTCGGTCACGCTCCAGACCGCGGGCCTCGCCGCACTCGTCGCCTATGCGCAGGTCGCCACGCCGGAATACTCCCTGTTCCAGCGCCTCTGGCGCCCGGATGGCGAGGCCTTCTCCCGCGTCTTCCGCCTCGGCTGGCCGATCGGGCTCACCAACCTCGCCGAGGTCGGCCTCTTCGCCGCCTCCGCCTTCATGATGGGCTGGGTCGGCACGCTGGAACTCGCCGCCCACGGCATCGCGATCACGCTCGCCTCGGCCACCTTCATGATCCACCTCGGCCTGTCGAACGCCGCCACGATCCGCGCCGGCCGCGCCTACGGACGGCGGGCCGAGGACGAGTTGCGTGGCGGGGCGGCGGTCATCATCGTGATCTCGATGGCCCTGGCGCTCCTGACCGTCGCCGCCTTCCTCGCCGTCCCCGAACCGCTGATCTCGCTGTTCCTCGATCCCGCCGACCCGGCCCGCGCGCAGATCGTCGCGATCGGCGTGGGGCTTCTCGCCGCCGCCGCGCTGTTCCAGTTCGCCGACGCCGCGCAGGTGATGGCGCTGGGGCTGCTGCGCGGCGTGCAGGACACGCGGGTGCCGATGGTCTACGCCGGCCTCAGCTACTGGGCGGTCGGGATCCCGGCGGGCTACCTCCTCGGCTTTCCGCTGGGCTTCGGCGCGGTGGGCATCTGGATGGGCCTCGTGGTCGGCCTCGTGCTCGCGGGCGCGCTCCTGATGTGGCGGTTCTGGCGCGGCTCGGTCCGGATCGGCTGATCCGCCCGCGGCCCTTCATCTCGGCCAAAATACTCCGGGGGAGCCGCGGCAGCGGCGGGGGCGGAGCCCCCGTCCACCAGTAAAGCGCGCCCCGCCGGTCCGGCGGGGCGCGAAGGCCTTGCGAGGCGCGCGATCAGGCGCCGATGACGCCGCCGTCGTCCTTCGAGATCACCACGGTCGCCGAGCGCGGCACCGTTCCGTCGTAATCGGGGAAGCCCGAGCCGAAGTTGCCCGCCGCGAACTCCTCGGCCGAGGCATGCGCGCCCGGATGCTGGAAGTTCACGAACATGGTCCTGCCGTCCGGCGTGGAGACGACACCCGTGCACTCCTGGCCCCAGGGACCCGTCATGAAGCGCTTGATCTCGCCAGTAGCGGGGTCGGCCGCCAGCAGCATGTTCATGCCGAATTCCTCGAGCGGGCCGGAGTCGTCGGGACCCTTGTCGCCCATGTCGGTCTGGATCCAGAGGCGCGAGTCGCCGTCGCACCACAGCCCGTCCGGGCAGGCGAAGACGCTGTCGTCGCTCAGCGCGCCGCCGGTGGCGAGCGCCGAGTTCCGGGCGTTGCCCGCGATCACGAACAGATCCCACTCGAAGCTGGCCTTGGTGTGGTCGCCGTTCTCGTAGTTCCAGCGCACGATCTGGCCGAAGTTGTTCTCCGCGCGCGGGTTGACCGCGTCCACCTGCGCCAGTGTGCGGCGCGAATTGTTGGTGAGCGCGAAGTAGAGATCGCCCGAGTTCGGATCGACGGTGCCCCATTCGGGGCGGTCCATCTTGGTCGCGCCGACGAAGTCTCCCGCCAGGCGGGTGTTGACGAGGATGTCGGCCAGGTCGGCGAAGCCGTTGGCCGGCGTCAGCCCGTTGCGGCCGGCCGCCAGCGCGATCCACTCGCCGCTGCCGTCGTCGTTGAACTTCGCCACGTAGAGCGTGCCGCTGTCGAGGATCGACCCGTCGGTCTCGCCCGGCACGAACACGCCGTCGGAGACGAACTTGTAGATGTACTCGAACCGCGCGTCGTCGCCGGAATAGCAGACCACCGGCGCGCCTTCGACGGCGGGAGCGAAGACGACGCCCTCATGGGCGAAGCGGCCCAGATGGGTGCGCTTGACCGGGGTGCTTTCGGGGTCGAACGGGTCGATCTCGACCATGTAGCCGTAGGTGTTGGGCTCGTTGCGGTAATCCTCGGTGGCCGAGGCCCCCTTGACGGTCGCGTCCCAGCGCACGAACTCGTCGGCGCCCGACTTCGCGAGGTGCCAGCCGTAGCGGCTGCCCTGCGGGTTGGTCGACACGCCGTAGCGGACATGCTCGCGCGGCAGGTCGGGCTTCTGGTCAAGCTCGGTGGTATTGGAGAAATACCCTGCCCAGTTCTCCTCGGCCGCGAGGTAGGTGTTCCACGGCGTCACGCCATGGGCGCAGTTGTTCACCGTGCCGCGGGTCATCGTGCCGTCGGGGCTGTACTTGGTGCGCACATGGGCGGAGCCGCGCACCGGTCCGCCGATCTCCATGGGCGTGTTGGCCGTGATCCGGCGGTTGTGCGGATCGGCCACGATGGCCCAGCTGCCGTCGGCCTGCTTGGCGGTGCGGAAGATCGAGATGCCGTGCGCGGCGATCTCCATGCGCACCTCGTCGTCGTCGCGCATCCCGTCGGCATCGTAGCGAACGCTGCGCTTGTCGACGGCGACGCCCTTGTAGCCGTCCTTCTCGGCGTGCAGGAACCGCGGCTCGATGTATTCGTGGTTCTCGACCAGAAGGCCATCCTCGGAGGACACGCCGTCGATCGGGAAGAAGTGGATCCCGTCATGGTGCGCGCCGACCTGGTGTTCCTGCTCGGCCCCGGTGTTGGCGCCCGGACGGTAGGCCGGCATGTCGCCCGAGATCGGCTCGCCGGTGCCGCCGAGGACCTGCACGCTGTAGCCCTCGGGCACGACGACGGTGTCCTCGAAGCTGACGGGGACGGGCGTGAAGCCGATGAGGCTCGAGGTGCCCTGCGCCAGCGCCCCCTTGCCCGTGAGCGACGCGCCGATCAGGCCGGTGGCGATGGTGGCCAGACCGCCCGCCAGGAAGCCGCGGCGCGCGACGCGGGCGTCCATCACGTCATAGAAGTTGCGGTTGGCGGATGTGTTGCACTGCGGCTCGTCGCCGTGTTCGTAACCCATCGCCTCGGTGTGGTCGGGATAGTCCCGCTCGAAGTCTTTCATTCCTGGCTCCATTGGCTGAGTGCGTCGCGGTTCCTCCGAGGATTCGGATCGCGACCGGGAAGACGATACGGCGGGGGGCGTAACGGTATTGCGACGGCTTTTCGGAATCTCTGCAACAGCGCCGCGGAGCTAGCCGATGCCGCGCAGCCACTCCATCACGGCGGGCCGGACCGATTGCGCGCCGGAGCCCCGCGCCTCGTCGATGACCGCGCGGGCCTCCTCGAGGTTCACGCGGCGCAGGAGGTGCTTGACCGGCCCGATCGAGGCCGGCCGCATCGAGAGCGTGCGGAGCCCCATCGCGGCGAGGCACATCGCCTCCACGGGCCGTCCCGCATCCTCGCCGCAGAAGCTGAGCGAGCACGCCGTGTCCTCGCACCGCTTCACGATCTGCTCCAGGAAGGTCAGATAGCTCACGTTCAGCGTGTCGTAGCGCCGCCGCACCCGTTCGTTCTCGCGGTCGGCGGCGAAGAAGAACTGCTTGAGGTCGTTGCCGCCGATCGAGATGAAGTCGGTCTCCTCGAAGAACTGCCGGGGCGCGAAGGCGAGGCTCGGCGTCTCCAGCATCGCCCCGATCTCCAGAGTCTCGGGCAGATAGTGCCCCAGTCTCCGCTCGCGCTCGATCTCGTCGAGAAGGTGCTGGCGCGCCGCCCGGAAC
>CAYTBD010000275.1:3029-3980 GCA_964435755.1 uncultured Rhodobacterales bacterium | reverse complement strand
CATCTCGCCCGCGCGCCCGATCGCGGCGATCTCGGCGATGATCCCGTCGAGAAGTTGCTTGAACACGCCGAAGTTCGCGTTGGGCCGGATCGTGCGTTCGTTCATGTAGAGCGCCCGGTCGATCTCGACCTGGACGACGTGCTGGCGCCGCGACGGCCGGCCGTAGTGCTGCGCCGTGTAGGCGCCCGCGAAAGGGGCGTTGCGGATCACCCGCAGCCCGGCCGCCGCGAAGGCCGCCTCGACCCGGTCCATCACGTCGCCGCGGGCGGACGCGCCGAAGCGGTCGCCCAGCACCACGTCGGGCCGGAAGCCTTTCGGGTGGCTGATATTCTCGATCGCCTCGTGCGGCATCGAGTGGCAGTCGATCAGGATCGCTTCGCCGAAAAGCGCACGACTCTCCTCCATGAGCGCTGTCAACCGCTCGTGGTACGGCACCCAATGGTCGCGGATCCGCGCCCGGGCCTCGTCGATCCCGATCTTCCCGCGATAGATCGTCCGCCCGTTCGCGACGACGCGCGGGATGACGCCGAGCCCTGAACTCACGCGAGGATTGTGCGCTGCGCTGCGGATCCCCTCGATGAGGGCCGGATCGAGCTCGTCGGTGGCGCGGTTGAGGTCCAGATAGGCCCTCGGCGCGCGCGCCGCCAGAAGCGGCGCGCCATGACGCGACGCAGCGCCGAAAAGCTCGTCGACGAACGCGTCCTCGGACGACCGGATCGCGTGCTGATCGAGAACGGAGGTCTTCAGGAACGACCACGGGTAGTCCCGCCCGCTGTGCGGCGACGCGAAGACGACGCTCGTCGAGCGCATCTCGGGAAGGGTCATGTCGTAGGCGATGTGGGGCATCGCTGCTCCTCTCTCGTCCGGACTATAGGCCGAATTCCGCGCGCGCCAAAAGCCCTTGAAGACTCGTTTCGAACCTTTTATAGCACCCCGGACCGGCGCGGGGCT
>CAYTBD010000275.1:0-3019 GCA_964435755.1 uncultured Rhodobacterales bacterium | reverse complement strand
GCACTACGTTGACATCGTAGGGGTCACTGGTTCGATCCCAGTACCGCCCACCATCGCCGCCGCCTTCGGGTGGCAGAAGGAACACACCCGGCGCAACGGCGCCGCGACATGAGGAGAAGGACGATGAAGGTCCGCAACTCGCTCCGCTCGCTGAAGACCCGGCACCGCGACTGCCGCGTCGTGCGCCGCAAGGGCCGCGTCTACGTGATCAACAAGACGCAGCGCCGCTTCAAGGCCCGCCAGGGCTGAGACGCCTGGACATCTGATCCGCAGGGCCGCCGCGCATCGCCGGCGGCCTTTCGCGTCCCGACGCCGGGCTGGGAACTGCCCGACGCGGCGCTAGGTTGTCGGGCGTGACCGATCCCGTCCTCCTGCACAGCCTCTCGACGTGCCTTCCGCCGCACGAGCTTCGGCAGGATCTCGTGCGGCGACGCGCGCAAGAGATCCTCGGGCCGCGATTTCCACAGGTCGAGCGGATGCTTCCCACCTTCGAAACATCCGGCATCGAGCGCCGGTATTCGGTCGTGCCGATCGACTGGTTCGACGTCCCGCACGGCTGGAAGGAGCGGACTGACCGTTACCTCGAGGGCGCAACCGATCTCTTCGCAGACGCCGCCGGAGGCGCGCTGGATCGCGCAGGCTGGCACGCCCGAGACGTCGACATCATCGTCACGGTCTCCTCCACCGGCATCGCCACCCCGACGCTCGAGGCACGCTGCCAGGATCGGCTCGGCTTTCGGCAGGACACAACCCGCATTCCCGTCTTCGGGCTCGGTTGCGCGGGCGGCGCGTCGGGCCTCGCCATCGCCCGGTCGATGGCGGCGGCGCGACCGGGGGCGAGGGTCCTCCTCGTCGTCGTCGAAACCTGCACCCTCTGGTTCCGGTCTCACAGTCTCGGCAAGGCCGACATCATCGCCACGGTGCTCTTCGGCGACGGCGCGGCGGCGGCCTGCCTTTCATCCAGGGAGCCGGTCGCGAACGACCGCCGGATCGAGATCGGCGACGGACGCCAAAGCACGTGGCCCGACACGCTGGGGATCATGGGCTGGGACGTCCACGACGACGGGCTCGGCGTGGTCTTCGACCGGTCGATTCCCGATTTCGTGAACAGGGAATTCGCCGCGGCGACCGACGCTGCGCTCGCCGCCGCGAAGCTCGGCCGCGCCGATGTCGACCGGTTCGTCTGCCATCCCGGCGGCGCCAAGGTGATCGCCGCGATCGAGCGCGCTCTCGAGCTGCGCACGGGCTGTCTCGAGGCCGAGAGGGACATCCTGCGGGAGGCCGGCAACATGTCGGCTCCGACCGTGCTCTTCGTCCTCGAACGGGTGCTACGGGACAATGCTTCGGGGCACCTTCAGCTCTGCGCGCTCGGGCCCGGCTTCACCGCGTCCTTCGTGCCGCTGCGGGCCGAGCCGCCATGACGCTCGGCGCCGCCCTTTTCCTCGCCTTCCTCGGTCTGCAGAGGCTCGGGGAACTCGCGCTCGCCCGCCGCAACACCGCACAGCTCCTCGCGCGCGGGGGCCGGGAGGTTGCCGCGGGGCACTATCCGCTCATCGTCGCGTTGCACGCGAGCTGGCTCGCCGCGCTCGCGGTCCTCGGCCACGACGAGCCGCTCAATCTTTTCTGGCTCCCGGTTTTCGCCGCCCTGCAACTCGTCCGCATCTGGATCCTCGCGTCTCTGGGGCGACGGTGGACGACGCGGATCATCGTGACGGACGAGCCACTCGTCCGGCGCGGACCCTACAGATGGCTGTCGCACCCGAACTACATCCTCGTCGCCGCCGAGATCGCCGTGGCGTCGCTCGTGCTCGGCCTTCCTGCGGTCGCGCTCGTCTTCTCGATTCTGAACGCCATCGTTCTGACCGTCCGGATCCGCGCCGAGAACGCGGCGCTTTCCAAGGCGCGTCAGAGCCCCGGGAGGTCCACGACAAGCGCCGCGTGATCGCTGGCGTGCGGTCTGTGGGCGCCGACGCCGGGCAGCCGTTCGCCGGCCCGCCGGCCCGCCTCAAGCGACAGCCCCTCGCGCACGACCCACGGCACGGCGTCCGGATACGCCTCCGCGAGCGCTGGCGAGGCCAGAATCGCGTCGGGCAAGGATCGGCGGCCGGTTTCCGGGTCATGGAATGTCCAGCGCTCCTCGGGCGCCATCCGCAGCGACAGGTCGACGGCGAAGGGGTCCTCGAGCGGCGCGATCGCACGCCCCGGCGTCCCCGGCGGGTCCGGATCGTTGAGATCTCCCAGGATCAGCCAGAACGCTTCGGCCGGATCGTCGAACCGCATCTCGACCAGCCGCCGGACCGTCTCAGCCTCCACGCGCCGGACGGGCCACGCGGCGTCGGCATCGGGCCACGGCGCCTTGAAGTGGCAGATAAAGAGAGTGAGACTGTCCAGATCGACGACAAGGCAGTCGCGCCGGAACACCGGCTGGGACCCGGCCCCGGAAGGGTCGAGACCGACATCGCCAGCGGTCAACCCGGCGTGGCTCGCGACGCCGCCGACCGCCGCCCGGCTCATCAGCGCCACGTCGAGTCCGCGCCCGTCGTTGCCCGGCAGGCAGACCCTGTACGGGTAGGGCGCGACCCCGGCGGGCACGAGGACGCGGTCATGGAAGTGGTCGAGCGTCTCGGCATCGAAGACCTCCTGCAGCGCGACGACGTCCGCTCCGAGGTCGCGGATCACCGCCGCGGTGAGCCGCCGGTCCACCGGGTCGAGCGCCTCGGCAGCCGGCCCCTCGTCCTCGGGAACGTCGCGGTCCCGCGCGCCGTCGAGTTGATCGCCGTCGCCGGAGTGCCGCAGCCTGAGATTCTGGACGTTGAACGTCGCGATGCGCATGCGACTCACGCCATCACGACACGCGTCGTCGGCGCAAGGCCTCTGGCGTTCCGCGCCGCCGGCGCTTCACGGGGAAACGCATGATAGGGGCAGTATGACGGCCTCGGGGCGCTTCATCTTGCCCGAAACCGCTTGGGGGAACGCGAGGGGTCGGACAGCCTTCTCCCTTGATCCCGCGATACCGGCA
>CAYTBD010000274.1:0-4000 GCA_964435755.1 uncultured Rhodobacterales bacterium | reverse complement strand
GACGCGCTCTTCACGCAGGGGGTGGTGACGCACGCGATCTTCCAGACGAAGGACGACCGGGGGCGCCCGGTCTACCACTTGCCCGAGGACGTCGAGGTCTCGGGCGATACGGCGAAGCTCAAGGCGACCGGCGAACCCGTCGAGATCATCCCCTCCGCCAAGATGTCGAAGTCGAAGAAGAACGTCGTCGACCCGATGAACATCATCGCGGCCTACGGCGCCGACACCGCGCGCTGGTTCGTCCTGTCCGACAGCCCGCCCGAACGCGATGTCGAATGGACCGCCTCGGGCGCCGAGGCCGCGAACAGGCACCTCGCCCGCGTCCATCGCCTCGCCACCGAGGTCGAAGGCGCGCCGGAACACGGCGAGGGCGACGAGGATCTGCTGCGCGAGATGCACCGCGCGATCCACGACGTGACGATGGGCATCGAGTCCTTCGGCTTCAACACGTCGGTCGCCAAGCTCTACGCCTTCACCAATGCCGTCTCGAAGTCGAAGGCGTCTCGGAACGTGAAGCGCGAGGCGATGCAGACGATGGCGCAGCTCATGGCCCCGATGACCCCGCATCTTGCGGAAGAGATCTGGAGCATCCTCGGCGGCAAGGGCCTCGTGGCCGAGGCGCCGTGGCCAGTCGCCGACGAGGCGCTGCTGGTCGAGGACACGGTCACGCTGCCGATCCAGATCAACGGCAAGCGCCGGTCCGAGATCACCGTCGCCCGGGACCTGCCCAAGGACGAGGTTGAAAAACTGGTCCTCGCGGACGAAGCTGTCTCGCGTGCGCTGGCTGGCGGCCAGCCGAAGAAGCTGATCGTCGTCCCGGGCCGGATCGTCAATGTCGTCATCTGATCGCCGCGCGGTCGTCCTGTCGCTCCTCGCCCTCGGCGGCTGCGGCTTCGCGCCCGTCTACGGCCCCGGCGGCGCCGCCGAAGGTCTCCGCAACCGCATCGCCTTCGATGAACCAAGCGACCGCTTGGGCTTCATCCTCGTGCGCCAGCTCGAGGCCCGCCTCGGCGTCCCATCGGATCCGGCCTACCGCCTCTCGGCAAGCATCCGGCGCGGCGAGGAACGCATCGCCGTCACCTCGGAGGGCGTCACCAACCGGTTCCAGCTCCTCGGTCTCGTCGACTACGCGGTCCGCGACGCCGGCACCGACCGCCGCCTGACCTCCGGCACCGTCCGCAACTTCGTCAGTTATTCCGCAACGCGGACCACCGTCGCGACCCGGACCGCCGAGAACGCCGCCGAAGAACGGCTCATGCGCATCCTCGCCGATCAGATCGTCTCGGACCTGCTCGCAACCGCGCCCGGCTGGACATGAAGCTCTCGACCCGCGACGCCAACGCCTATCTCGCGCGGCCCGACCCGCCGAAGCCGGGCCTCCTTATCTACGGCGAAGACCCGATGCGGGTCGCGCTCAAGCGGCAGGAGGTCATCGCCGCGATGATCGGTTCCGAAGGGGAAGCGGAAATGCGCCTCGTCCGCCACGACGGCTCCGAAGCGAGAAAGGATCCCGCAATGGTGGCGGACGCGCTCAGGGCGATCGGCTTCTTTCCGGGCACGCGCGTGGTCCTGATCGAGGAGGCCACCGATGGCGCGACGGATGCTCTCGCGGCCGCTCTCGACGACTGGCGGGAAGGGGACGGCCATCTCGTGGTGACCGCAGCCCGTCTGTCGCCCGCCTCCAAGCTTCGGAAGCTGTTCGAGAGCCGGCCCGACTCCTTCGTTGCCGCGATCTACGACGATCCCCCGTCCCGGGGTGAAATAGAGACTGTTCTCAAGCAGGCCGGCGTGGGCGAAATCACCCGCGAGGCCATGGCGGAGATCGAGTCCCTCGCCCGCGCCCTGGATCCCGGTGACTTCCGCCAGACCATTGAAAAACTCGCCCTGTACAAGCGGGGCGACCCCACGCCCCTGTTGCCGGAGGATGTTGCGGCCGTCGCCCCGACCTCGACCGAGGCGGATGTCGATGAGATCATCGACATCGTCGCCGAGTCGCGCACCGCCGAGATCGGTCCCCTCCTTCGTCGCCTCGAAGCACAGGGCGCCACTCCCGTTGGCCTCTGCATCGCGGCGACACGCCACTTCAGGACGCTGTGCGCAGCGGCCACAGAACCCGACGGTCCGGCCAAGGTTTTCGGCCGCTCCCGCGTACCCTTCAAGCGCCGCGATCGGATGATCCGGCAGGCGCAGCGCTGGGGTGCGGTGAGGTCGGGGCAGGCGATTCAGATGCTTACCGAGGCCGATCTCGCCTTGCGTTCGACGGCAAAAGCGCCGGAAATGGCTCTCATGGAGCGGACGCTGATCCGCCTCGCGATGCTTGGAAACCGCTGATGTATACCGTGATCGGAACCACGAAAAGCAGAGCGCTTCGCGTTCTCTGGATGCTGGAGGAGCTTGGCGAACCCTACCGGCACGTTGCCGCGGAACCCCGTTCGGAAGAGGTGCGGCAGTACAACCCCTCCGGCAAGGTCCCGGCACTCCTGGTCGACGATCAGCCGATCACCGATTCCGTCGCCATCATGACCTATCTCGGCGATCGCCACGGTGCCCTCACGTTTCCAGCCGGTACGATCGAACGCGCCCGCCAGGACGCCTTCACCAACCGCATCAACGACGAACTCGACGCCGTGCTATGGGCCGCCGCGCGGCACAGCTTCATCCTTCCCGAGGAAATGCGAGTCCCATCCGTGAAGGAGAGCCTTCGCTGGGAATTCGAGCGGTCACAAGAGCACCTCGGCGAAGCGCTCGGAGGCGCTCGGTTCCTGATGGGAGAGATCGTGACGATCCCGGATCTCCTTCTCGCCCACTGCGCGCGCTGGGCGACGAACGCGAAGTTCCCTTTGACCAACGATCGCATCATCGCACATCGCGACCGGATGACCGCGCGGACCGCATTCAAGCGGGCAGTCGAGCGCTGACGCACATGTTTCTGCGCGTGGCCACACCCGGGGAGCTGGCCTAGGTTCTGTACATGGGCCTGATGATCGACGGCACGTATCATGTAGACGATCCCGGCGCCGACACGGTCGCGGGTGGCGAATTCCGTCGCGCAGACTCCAAGATCCGCGGCTGGATCACCAAAGACGGTCCGTTCACACCAGACCCCGGCCGCTACCACCTTTATGCTGCGTGGAACTGTCCCTGGGCACATCGCGCCCTGCTGGCCCGCGTCATTCTCGGCCTTGAAGATGTCGTTTCTGTCGCCTTCGCGCGACCACGCAGAACCGATCAGGGGTGGGTCTACGACGAAGCCGGCTCCTACGCCGACCCCGTACTCAGTGTCCGTGCCGTGCACGAAGTCTACGCACGCCAGCGGCCTGGGTACACCGGCCGTCTTACAGTCCCGGTTTTATGGGACCGCGAGACGGGACAGATCGTCTCGAACGAATCCGCCGATATCGTCCGGATGCTGGGCCACTTCGGCACGGGACCGGAGCTCTATCCGGAGGATCTCCGTCCCGAGATCGATCAGTGGAACGATCTGATCTACCCGACGCTCAACAACGGTGTTTATCGCGCAGGCTTCGCCCGGACGCAGGAGGCATATGACGCCGCCGTGCGCGAGGTCTTCGACACTTTGGACCGTGTCGAGGATCAGCTGCGTCGGACGGAATGGCTGACGGGCGACCGGTTCACCGAGGCGGATCTGCGTCTCTTCCCGACTCTCGCCCGCTTCGACGTCGCCTATCACTACGCCTTCAAATGCAATATCCGCAGGATCAGTGACTATCCTCACCTCTGGGCATACGCCCGGAGACTCTATGCCATGCCCGGCGTGGCGCGCACGGTCGATTTCGGCATCTACAAGCTCGGATATCACTCGCCGTCCGAGCTTCGGAACCCGCTCGGCATCGTTCCGGCCGGCCCTGAGATTGACTGGTCGCTCTAGAATTTCGCTGCCGCGCGCCCGGCCCAGCGCCCCGTCGCAAGACAGGCGGTGAGAAGATAGCCGCCCGTCGGCGCCTCCCAGTCGAGCATCTCGCCCGCGACGAAAACACCC
>CAYTBD010000273.1:0-4013 GCA_964435755.1 uncultured Rhodobacterales bacterium | reverse complement strand
CCGGCGCCCGTCACTTCGAGAAACGCGCCGAAGAGGACGAAGACGAAGATGAAGGTCGCGGCGACGCCGAGCGGGATGCCGAAGATGCCCTCGGCGCCGAGGGTCATCTGGCTCGCGACGCGCTCGAGCGAATAGCCGCGGTGGTTCATGATCCCCGGCATCCAGTCGGCGAGGAACGGCAACTCGCCCCGGCTGCCCGCGAAGGCATAGGCGAGAAAGACCGCGCCGATGATCGTCATGCCGAGCCCCACGGCGCGGCGCGCCGCCTCGAGCACGACGAGGGTCGTGAGGATCCCCACCGCCACGTCGATGTCGCGCGGGAAGATCTGGTTCGCGATGATGTCGATGTTCCAGGGGACCCAGAAGCCGACGAGGATGCCGCAGGCGATGAGCGCCCCGTCGATGATCCATCCGAGCGTCCCGCGTGGGCGATGGGCGCCGAAGACGGGATAGATCAGGAAGCACAGCACGAGGATGAAGCCGAGGTGGATCGGGCGCTGGAAGAACAGGCCGAGGGGCTGGACGCCGGCCGCGTAGAGCTGGAACAGCGACAGGGCGATCGCGACAATCGTGATGAGCCGCAGCACGGGCCACGGCTGCGTCGGCGGCTCGGGCGTGCCTCCGGTATCCGTGACCATCAGTTTCCGTCCCTCGTCAGAGCGATCCTGACCCGCTCCCGCGGCGCGGCAGCCGAGAGCGAGACCACACGGTCGCCGACCCGGAGCCGGTGGTCAACAGGCGCGCGCCCCGGGCGCAGGATATAGGCGTTGCCGGGCACCGGTTCGTCGAGGTTCTCGATCCAGTAGCCGCCACGGCCATCGGAGACCTGGGTGCCGCGCCCCGGGATGTGGTCGAGACCGGCGGCGAAGTCGGGCAGATGAGACCGGACGAGCACCATCCGGCCCGCCCTGTTCTCGTAGCAGTCCTCGACCTCGAAGCCTTGAACCGAGTGGTGCCACAGGATGCACCAGCCGGACCCCTGCGGCACGTCGAAGCGGGCGATCTCGCGCCCGTCGTCCACGACCGTCGCTGTCAGGGTTCCTGCCGATGCCGCGGTGGAGAGGAGGAGGGCGAGAAGCCCTCCTCCGATGGCCGGTCTCACGGACGCAGGTCGTCCGGGATCGAGGCGCCGGTTTCCTCGTAGTAGCGGATCGCGCCGGCGTGCAGCGGGATCGGCGTGGCATCGAGGGTGAAGTCGATGGTCGTCTGGTTCGCCGCCGGGTGCACCGCCTGAAGGTCGGAGATGTTCTCGAACATCGTCTTGGTGATCTCGTAGGCGAGGTCGTCCGACATCTCGGAGGAGACGACGAGAACGTTCGGCACGCCGAGGACGGTGGTGTCGCCCACGCCTTCGTAGGTGTCGCCGGACAGCGTCGTGCGGGCGAAGATCGGGTTGGCGTCCTGCGCCGCTTCGATCTGCTCGTCGGTGAGCTCGATCATGCGGATATCGTTGGTCGTCGCGAGGTTCAGGATCGACGAGGTCGGCGCGCCGACCGACCAGAAGCCGGCGTCGATGTCGCCGTTGGCGAGCGCATCGGCGGTCTCGTTGAAGTTCAGCCGCTGCTCGTCGATGTCGTCGTAGGTGATGCCGTTGGCGCTGAGCACCGCCTCGGCGTTCACTTCGGTGCCCGAGCCGGGTGCGCCGACCGAGACGCGCTTGCCGCGCAGGTCCTCGAGACCCTCGATGCCGCTGCCTTCGAGCGTCACGATCTGGATCATGTTGGCGTACATCGACGCGAGCCCGCGCAGCATTTCGAGCTGCTGACCGTCGAAGCGGCCGGTCCCCGTCTGCGCCTGCTGCACCGTGTCGGCGAGCGCGAGCGCGAGGTCGGCGTCGCCCGTGGCCACGAGGCCCATGTTCTCGACCGAGGCACCGGTGACTTCGGCGGTGGCGCTGTAGCCCTCGACGTTGTTGTTGATGACCTCGGCCAGGCCGCCGCCCATCGGATAGTAGACGCCGCCGGTGCCGCCCGTCGCGATCGAGAGCTGCGTCTGGGCAAGCGCAGGGGCGCCGGCGACGATCGCCGTGGCTGCAATTGCGTGGAAAAGCTTCATGTTATCCTCCCGGTAATGATTGTGCCCCCTATGTAGCGGTCCTTCGCCGCGAGTCCAAGCAGGAGACGAAGAGGTAGCGCGACAGCCGGGCGCAAGGTTCCCCGGATGCGGCCGCGCCGCTGCCTCCCATGCGCCAGTGGCTCGACATCGGCGGCGGTGAGGACGCTGCCGGCGCGGTGAAGCGACGCGCGCAGCCTCGCGGGCCTACCCAGAAGGGCGGGGCCCCTCGGTCGCGGATCGCCGGTCTGGCGCGAATGGCTGTGCTAGTGGCGAAGCTCGAGCCTGGTCCGCAACCGGCTCAGCATGTCGAGGCAGGCCGAAAGCTGGCGCGCCTCCAGATACTCGTCGGCCTTGTGGGCCTGCTCGATGGAGCCGGGGCCGCAGACGACGACCGAAAGGCCGAGCGTCTGGAAAAGCCCGGCCTCGGTGCCGAACGGCACGACGCCGGTCGAGTTGCCGCCGGTCAGGTCGGAGACCAGCGCGCGGGCTTCGTTCACGGGCATCGGGAGCAGCCCCTCCACCTCGCCGATCACGGTGGTCTCGATGCCCGCCTGCGGCGCGACGCGGCGCATGGCGGGCAGCAGCGTGCCTTCGACGTAGTCGCGGAGCGCATCCTTGACGAAATCGGCGTCCTCGGTCCGGACCGGGCGCATCTCCCAGTCGACCTCGGCGTGGTTGGCGATGACATTGTGCGCGACGCCGCCCGAAAGGCGGCCGATGTTCACGGTCGTCCACGGCGGGTCGAACGGGCTTCCGGCAGGGGCGCGCGCGCGGAGGTCGTCGTGCAGCGCCATGAGCCGCGCGGCGTAGCGGACGGCGTATTCGACGGCGTTGACGCCGTGGTCGGGGGCGGAGCCGTGCCCTTCGAGGCCGGTGAAGGACGTGGTATATTCGTAGCAGCCCTTGTGCCCCTCGATGATCTGCATGCCCGTGGGTTCGCCCACGATGGCGTGAGCGGGGCGAAGGTCGTGCGCCTTCAGGTGCTCGACGAGCGCGCGACCCCCGAGGCAGCCGGTTTCCTCGTCGTAGGTGAAGGCGAAGTGGAGCGGGCGGCGGAGGCGGGCGGGCGCGTAGTCCCTCGCCGTGGCAAGGGCGGCGGCGATGAAGCCTTTCATGTCGCAGGTGCCGCGGCCGTAGAGGCGGCCGTCCGCCACGCGCATCGCGAAGGGATCGCTCGCCCAGTCCTGATCCTCCACCGGCACGACGTCGGTGTGCCCGGAAAGGACGATCCCGCCGTCCTCCTCTGGCCCCAGCGTCGCGAAGACGTTGGCCTTGGTGTAGGTGTCGTTGTGGATCATCTCGACCCGCGCGCCCGCCTCCGTCAGCCGTTCGGCAAGGTAGCCCGCCATCTCGAGGTTCGACTCCGAGGAGACGGTCGGGAAGGCGACGAGGTCGCCCAGGATCGCGGTGGTGTCGGCGAGCGTGGCCATCAGGTCTTCACGAAGAGCTTGCGCGGACGGTCGCAGAACGTCTCGGCCGGGGCGTTCTCGCGGATCAGGATGCTCTCGGTGATCTCGAGCCCCCAGTCCTCCATCCAGAGGCCCGGCATGAAGTGGAAGGTCATGCCGGGTTCGAGCACCGTCTCGTCCTCCGCCCGGAAAGAGATCGTCCGTTCGCCCCAGTCGGGCGGATAGGAGAGGCCGATCGGATAGCCGCAGCGCGCGCCGCGGGTAATGCCCGCGCGTTCCAGCGGTTCGGCCAGCGCGTTGGCCACGTCGCAGGCGCGGTTGCCCGCGCGGGCGGCCTCCAGCCCGGCCTCCAGCCCTTCGACCAGCGCCGCCTCGGCGTCGAGGATGTCCTGCGGCGGCTTGCCGAGGAACAGCGTCCGGCAGAACGGCGCGTGGTAGCGGCGGTAGCAGCCGGAGACCTCGAAGAAGGTGGCCTCGCCCGTGGCGAAGGGCCGTCCGTCCCAGGTGAGGTGCGGCGCCGCGGCGTCCGAGCCCGAGGGCAGCAGCGGC
>CAYTBD010000272.1:0-4021 GCA_964435755.1 uncultured Rhodobacterales bacterium | reverse complement strand
GAACCTCCTCGAAGAGCTTTTGGGTACGGACATCTCGAAGCAGCAGCAGACGAGTGATTGGGGCGCCGAGATCCTCACCGAGGCGCAACTCGCCTACGCGGCGTCCGATGTGCTGCATCTCCACCGGCTGAAAGAGGTGCTCGACGCGCGTCTGGCCCGCGAGGGCAGGACGGCGCTCGCCGCCGAATGCTTCCGGTTTCTTCCGGCGCGTGCCGAGCTTGACCTTGCAGGTTGGCCGGAGGTCGACATCTTCGCCCATTGAGGGCAAGAACCCGCCAATCACGTCCCGCAACGTTTCCCGATCGGAACGCCGGTGGTAGCCTTCCGAGGAGGATAATGCGTTCGGCACAATGACCGCGTTCGACGATTCCTATTCCCGGCTTGTCCAGTGGCTGAAGTTCGTTCTGCCGCTGGTTGCGCTCGGGCTTCTGTCGACGCTGTTCCTGCTCGCCCGGAACATGGACCCCGATCGCGCCATTCCCTATGCGGATGTCGATGTCGAGAATCTCGCCCGCGACGAACAGGTTTCGGCACCTACCTACTCCGGCATGACCCGCGATGGCGCCGCGATCAGCTTGGTCGCCGAGAGCGTGCGGCCCGCCGAAGGGGATCCGCAGACGCTCCATGCCACGACGGTCGACGGCAGGATCGAGTTTCCGGAAGGCTGGACCGCAGACGTCACCGCGCCAGCCGCGGTGATCGACATGGCGGCGGACCGGGCGGTGCTGGAGGGCGGCGTGAATGTGGTGACTTCGAATGGCTACAGGATGGAGACGCAGACGCTGGACGCCGCGCTCGGCAGGACCGACATCGTGGCCGAGAATGACGTACACGCGGTCGGGCCACCGGGCACGATTGATGCCGGGTCGATGCGGATCACGCAGGACGTGACCGGCGGAAACGTTGTTGTTTTCAATGGCGGCGTCCGGCTGCTATACGAACCGGGACAATCTCAGGAGTAACCTTGTCCCGCCTGCTCCTCGCCCTCGCGCTGGTCGCCTTCGGCCTGCCTTCCGTCCTTCTTGCTCAGGAGGCCAGTATCGCCTTCGGCTCCGCCGATCACGATCCGAGCGAGCCAATCGAGGTGACCTCCGACAGGCTCAGCGTGGACCAGACGGACGGTAGCGCCGTCTTCACGGGCAGCGTGGTCGTGGTCCAAGGCGACCTGCGCCTCACCGCAGACCGCGTCGAAGTCGAGTACACCGAGTCGGAACCGCGCGAGATCGAGCGGATGCTCGCCTTCGACAACGTGGTGCTGGTTCGCGGCGAAGAGGCCGCGGAAGGAGCGGAAGCGGTGTACACGCTCGCCGACCAGATCGTCGTGATGACGGGCGACGTGCTCCTCACGCAGGAGCAGAGCGCGATTTCGGGCGACCGACTGACGGTGCAGCTGGATGACGGAACCGGCGTCATGGAAGGCAACGTCCGGACGATTCTTCGCACAGGCGGGAACTGATGGCGCGTCCCGATCTCGAGGTCCGGACCGGCGACGTCGGCCTGCGGGTGCTCAATCTGCGCAAGAGCTACCGCAAGCGTCCGGTGATACGCGACGTGAGCATGGAGCTTCATCGCGGCGAGGTCGTCGCGCTCCTCGGGCCCAACGGGTCGGGGAAGACGACCTGTTTCTACGCGATCGCGGGTCTGGTGAATCCCGAGGGCGGACAGGTGATCCTCGATGGCCGCGACGTGACCAGCCTTCCGATGTATCGCCGCGCGCGGTTCGGGATCGGCTATCTTCCGCAGGAAGTCTCCATCTTCCGCGGGCTGAACGTCGAGGACAACATCCTCGCGATTCTCGAGATCTCGGAACCGACGCGGATCAAGCGGCTCGACAAACTCGAGGAGCTTCTGTCGGATTTCTCGATCACCCACCTGCGCCGCGCGCCGGCTTTGTCCCTCTCGGGCGGAGAACGCCGCCGGGTCGAGATCGCGCGCTGCCTCGCGGCGAATCCGAAGTATCTTCTCCTCGACGAACCGTTCGCTGGCGTCGATCCGATCGCCGTGACCGAGATCCGCACGCTTGTCGCGGATCTCAAGACACGCGGTATCGGCGTACTCATAACGGACCACAACGTCCGTGAAACGCTCGAAATCGTGGATCGCGCGTACATTCTGCACGATGGTCAGGTCCTGATGAGCGGGACGACCGACGAGGTGATTCGCGACGAGAACGTCCGCCGGGTCTACCTCGGACAGAACTTTCGGATCGGATGAGCGGGCCCTGCGCCATTGACAGACGCTCGCCGCCTGCTTCCAAATACGGATGATGCACACGTGCGGCCCGATCGAACCTGCGGTGACCCAGGCACCCGCCACGCCTGACCACGACCCATTGCGGCCGTCCCGCTCATTTCAACGCTGCAATCTCCCGCCTGCGCCGCCTCCATGCCGGGCACGCATCGCGGAACTCAACCCACGGGAGGTGCCATGAGGTATCAAATCAGCGGCAAACAGATCGACATCGGCGAGGCGCTCCAGACACATGTCGAAAGTGAACTCGGCGCCATCTTCGACAAGTATTCCGGACGTCCGACCGATGCGCATATCGTCTTTTCGCGCGACGGACACGAGTACGCCTGCGAGGCGGTCGTCCATCTCTCGACAGGGCTTACAACCTCCGCGAAGGGAGCCGCGACGGAGATCTACGCGTCTTTCGATCAGTGCGCGACGAAGATGGAAAAACAACTTCGCCGCTACAAGCGCCGCCTCAAGGACCACCATCGCGAGCGCGCGCAGCCGGTTGAATCCCTTGGCGCGGCCTCCTATATCCTCGCCGCATCCGGAGAATCGGAGGAGCAGGAGCCCGAGGACCTTCAGCCGATCATCATCGCCGAGATGGAGACGAGGATTCCCGCCTTGTCAGTCGGCGAGGCGGTCATGCAGATGGAACTCGCGGGCGTTCCGGTTCTCGTGTTTCGGAACGAAAAGAAGGGATCCGGCGTGAACGTGGTCTATCGCCGGGATGACGGAAACATCGGCTGGATTGATCCGGGTTGACGTCTCAGAGCGTCCATCCGGACGACCGGAAGGAAACATCACGTTCATGCAACTTGCCGAAATCCTCGCGCCCGAGGGCGTTCGTGTCGTAGGAAGCCTGACCAGCAAGAAGCGTCTCTTCCAGGAACTCGCCGATCTCGCCAGCGACATTTGCGTCATGCCTCAGGGCGACCTGTTCGATGCCCTGCAGGACCGCGAAAGCCTCGGTCCGACCGGCGTTGGGAAAGGCGTCGCCCTCCCCCACGCTCGGGTGACAGGGATCGATCGCGTCAAGGGGGCTTTCGTGCGATTGGAGAAGCCCCTGCCGTTCGATGCCGTGGACCGTCAGCCGGTCGATCTCGTCTTCGCGCTTTTCGCGCCCGAAGACGCGGGGGTCGATCACCTGAAGGCCCTGGCGCTGGTATCCCGTACGCTGCGCGACACCACCGTCTGCACGAAGCTCAGGGCGAACTCGGATCCGGCCACGCTCTATGCGATCCTAACGGAAGGGCAGGCGACACAGGCTGCCTAACCGCCGTCGGGACATCCCGTCGACGGCGTTTCAGGCTGGAGCGTGGAGTGCCCGATCCCGAACCGGTCGCGAAGCATCGTCTTTATGCGCTCCGCGGTCGCGGGGAAGTTATCGAGACGGGTCACGACGATATGTGCCTCGACTGACCTGCGGCCTTCGTCGATTTCCCACAAGTGAATATGATGGACACCCGCCACGCCCTCGGTGGTCTCGATAGCGCGTCTGACGTCCTCCCGGGCCGTCCCTGCCGGACTGCCGAGCATGAGAACCCGGATGACAGGCAGGATCTCGCGGCCGACGTGCCAAAGGATGTAGCCCGAGATCCCGAGCGTGACGATCGGATCGACCAGGCGCCAATCGTAAAGGATGATGAGCGTGCCCGCGACGATCACCGCGAGGGAACTCATCGCGTCGGCGAGGTTGACGCGGGGCCGCTCTTGCTCGCCCGTTTCCGCCCCGGCGGCCAGCCGCAGCTCCGCCCGTCGAACGGCGTTTTCCTGGTCGTCGATCGGC
>CAYTBD010000271.1:0-4025 GCA_964435755.1 uncultured Rhodobacterales bacterium | reverse complement strand
TGCGGCGTGCAGCATTGGCGCGCCTGCGGCGTGCAGCATTGGCGCGCCTGCGGCGCGACGGTTTTCGCGTCGCGGCCTCCAGCCGCTCCGGCGCCTCCGGCGGGAGTATTTGCGCCGAGATGAAGCCGCTATTCCGCGGCGCGGGCCTCGGCGCCGAGGGCGGTGGAGAGCGTGTCGGCGGCGCGGCGGACATGGGTGCCGATCCCGGCGACGCGCTCCGGCGTGACCCGGGCCGAGGGGCCGGAGATCGAGATGCCGGCCACGGGCTCTCCCGTCGCGTTGAAGATCGGCGCGGCGACGCAGCGCATGCCTTCGTTCTTCTCCTCGTCATCGACGGAATGACCGCGCGCGCGGGTGGCGGCGAGATCGGCGAGCAGCGCGTCCGGGTCGGTCAGGGTGTGGGCGGTGAACCGCTCGAGGCCTTTCTCGGCGAGGCGGCGGACCCGGGATTCCGGGTATTCGGCGAGGAGCGCCTTGCCGATGCCCGAGGCGTGCATCGGCGAGCGGGTGCCCGGCGGGAAGAAGGCGCGGATCGACTCGTGCGTCTCCACCTGGGAGACGAAGAGGACCATGTCGCCCGCCTCGACCCCGAGGTTGGCGGTCTCTCCCGTGGCTTCCATGAGGTCGCGCATCACCGGGCGGGCGCGTTCGACGAGGTTGGTGCGGCGCAGGAAGGCCGAGCCGATGCGGAAGGCACCGGCGCCCACGTGCCAGGTCTGCTCGGCGCGGTCGCTTTCGACGATGCCGCGGGACTGGAGCGTCGTGAGCACGCGGTAGGCGGTGGCGGGCGACTGGTCGAGCGCGCCCGCGATGTCCGACAGGGTCATGCCGCCCGAGGCCGAGAGCGCCTCGAGGATCATCATCGCCCGGTCGAGCGACCGGATCGTGTTCTGATCGGTCTTGTCGTGGAACGCGCGGGGGCGTCCGCGGGGCCGTCTGTCGGACATCTCGAAGCCTTCTGCAATGGATCTCCGTCGCGGAGAAAGGTAGTTTGAAAGCGTTTTTTGCAAGTTGAAAAAATCAAGACATTGAGAATTATGGGAAAACCTCCTTTTCCGCCGGGAGAAAAACAATTTCAAAAAAATTGCGCGTCGGGGCGCGACTCGGATAGGAGGGCTCCGAGATCATCGGGAGGACCTCATCCATGTCGCTGCAGAACCCCGTCTTCATCCCCGGGCCGACCAACATGCCGGAGGCGCTCCGCAAGGCGGTGGACATGCCGACGATCGACCACCGGTCGTCGCTTTTCGCCGAGATCCTTCAGCCTGCGCTCGCGGGCGTCAAGAAGGTGTTGAAGACCGAGACGGGCGAGGTGTTCCTGTTTCCGGCGACGGGCACCGGCGCCTGGGAAGCTGCGCTGGCCAACACGCTGTCGCCGGGCGACCGGGTGCTCGCGTGCCGCAACGGCATGTTCTCGCACCGCTGGATCGACATGTGCCGGCGGTACGGACTCGACGTGACGGTGATCGACGTCGACTGGGGCGAAGGCGTTCCGGCGGACCGCTTCGAGGAGGTTCTGACCGCCGACGCGGGACATGCCGTCAAGGCGGTGCTCGCCACGCACAACGAAACCGCGACCGGCGTCCTGTCGGACATCGCGGCGGTGCGCCGGGCGATGGACGCGGCGGGACATCCCGCGCTTCTCTTCGTCGACGGCGTCTCCTCGATCGGGTCGATGGACTTCCGGATGGACGACTGGGGCGTCGATGTCGCGATCACCGGCAGCCAGAAGGGCTTCATGCTGCCTGCGGGCCTCGCCATCGCCGGGTTCTCGCAGACGGCCATCGCGGCGGTCGAGACGGCGACGTTGCCGCGCTGCTTCTTCGACATCCGCGACATGCGCAAGAGCTACGCGGTCAACGGGTTTCCCTACACGCCGTCGGTCGGGCTTCTGAACGGGCTTTCGAAGTCCTGCGACATGCTGCTGGCCGAGGGGCTCGACAACGTCTTTGCCCGCCACGCGCGGATCGCCGGGGGCGTGCGCGCGGCGGTGACGGGCTGGGGGCTCGGGCTGTGCGCAGTGCGGCCGGAGCTTCATTCGAACTCGGTGAGTGCGATCCGGACGCCCGAGGGCTTCAATGCGACCGATGTCGTCACGCGGGCCGCCGACGCCTACGGCATGGCGTTCGGGACCGGGCTGGGCGAGGTCGCGGGCAAGGTGTTCCGGATCGGGCACCTGGGGATGCTGACCGACGCGATGGCGCTTTCGGGGATCGCCACGGCGGAGATGGTCATGGTGGACCTCGGGCTGCCGGTGACGCTCGGCTCGGGCGTCGCGGCCGCGCAGGAGGTCTATCGGCACGGGTCCAGGACCGGCGCGAAGCGAGAGGCCGCGTGATGAAGGACCTGGACGAGCTCGACATTCCGACGTGGGAGGACGTGGAGGCGGCGCATGCGCGGATCGCGCCGCATATCCGGCGCACGCATGTTCTGCGGTCGGAGTACCTCGACGACCTGACCGGCGCCGAGCTGTTCTTCAAGTGCGAGAACTTCCAGGAGCCGGGCGCCTTCAAGGTGCGCGGGGCGTCGAACGCGGTGTTCGGCCTGTCGCAAGCGCAGGCGACGCGCGGGGTGGCGACCCATTCCTCGGGAAATCACGGGCTGAGCCTGGCCTATGCGGCGGGCCGGCGGGGCATTCCCTGCACGGTCGTGATGCCGCGCACCGCACCGCAGGCCAAGAAGGACCAGGTGCGCTACTACGGCGGCACGATCGTGGAATGCGAGCCGTCCACCTCGTCGCGCGAGGCGACCTTCGCGCGCGTGGTGGAGGAGACGGGGGCCGAGTTCGTCCATCCCTACAACGATCCGCGCGTGATCGCGGGGCAGGGGACGTGCTCGAAGGAATTCATCGAGCAGGTGGACGGCCTCGACGCGGTCATCGCGCCGATCGGGGGCGGGGGGCTCATCTCCGGCACCTGTCTGTGGCTGTCGCACGCGGCGCCCGGGGTTGAGATCTACGCGGCCGAGCCCGAACAGGCGGACGATGCCTACCGGTCGTTCAAGGCGGGCCACATCATCGCCGACGACGCGCCCGAGACGATCGCGGACGGGCTGAAGGTGCCCTTGAAGGAGCGGACCTGGCATTTCGTGTCGCACCACGTCACCGACATCCTGACATGTTCCGAACAGGAAATCGTCGATGCGATGAAGCTGACGTGGAAGCGGCTCAGGATCGTGATGGAGCCCAGCTGCGCACCGCCGCTCGCCACCATTCTCAAGAACAAGGACATCTTCGCGGGCAAGCGCGTGGGCGTCGTCATCACCGGCGGCAACGTCGATCTCGACAAGCTGCCCTGGATCAAGTGAGCCTTGGAGGACTACCCATGAACGCACCCGCGAAATTCGACGACCTCGAGGTGGGCTTCGACATTCCCGCCGCAATCGGCATGGACGAGAGCGAGATCCAGACGCCCTGTCTGGTGCTCGATCTCGACGCGCTCGAGCGCAACATCACGAAGATGGGCGACTACGCCAGGTCGCACGGTATGCGCCACCGGGTGCACGGCAAGATGCACAAGTCGGTGGACGTGGCGAAACTGCAGGAGACGCTTGGCGGCTCCGTGGGCGTCTGCTGCCAGAAGGTCAGCGAGGCCGAGGTCTTCGCGCGTGGCGGCATCAAGGACATCCTCGTGTCGAACCAGGTCCGCGACCCGGCCAAGATCGACCGGCTCGCCCGGATGCCCAAGCTCGGCGCCCGGACGATCTGCTGTGTCGACGACATCGGGAACGTGCCGGACCTCTCGGCGGCGGCGCAGAAGCATGGCACGACGATCGAATGTCTCGTCGAGATCGACTGCGGCGCGGGCCGCTGCGGCGTGACGACCACGCCCGCGGTCATCGAGATCGCCAAGGCCATCGAGGCCGCGCCGGGGCTGAAGTTCGCCGGCATCCAGGCCTACCAGGGCGCGATGCAGCACCTCGACAGCTACGACGACCGGAAGGCCAAGATCGACGTCGCCGTGGCGATGGTGAAGGATGCGGTCGACGGGCTGAAGGCCGAAGGGATCGAGTGCGACTTCGTCTCC
>CAYTBD010000270.1:0-4033 GCA_964435755.1 uncultured Rhodobacterales bacterium | reverse complement strand
TTCGTCGCGCTACCTCTCCGCCGCCTTCGCCGCGTCCCAGAGCGCGTCCATCTCCTCGAGCGTCGCATCCGCGGGGCGCGTTCCCCGGTCGCCAAGCGCCGCCTCGATCGCGCGGAAGCGGCGGGTGAACTTGGCGTTGGCGCCGCGCAGGGCGACTTCGGGGTCCACGCCCAGATGCCGCGCGAGGTTCGCCATGACGAAGAGGAGGTCGCCCATCTCCTCCTCGATCTTCTCGCGGGGCAGCGTGTCCCGCGCCTCGGCGAGTTCCCGCGCCTCCTCGGCGATCTTGTCGATGACGTGCCCGGCGTGCGGCCAGTCGAACCCCACCCGGGCCGCCCGCTTCTGGAGCTTCACCGCCCGCATCAGCGCCGGCAGGCCCAGCGCGACCCCGTCGAGCACCCCCGCCGTGCCGCGCTCCTTGGCCTTCTGCGCCTCCCAGTCGCGGGTCTGCTGCTCCGCCGACTTGTCGCGGCTCTCGTCGCCGAAGACATGCGGGTGGCGCGCGACCATCTTGTCGGCGATGGCCTGCACAACGCTGTCCATGTCGAAGAGCCCGCGCTCGGACCCGATCTGCGCGTGATAGACGCTCTGGAGCAGCAGGTCGCCCAGTTCGCCCTCAAGCTCGCCCCAGGCCTCCCGGTCGATGGCGTCCGCGACCTCGTAGGCCTCCTCGATCGTGTAGGGGGCGATGGTGGCGAAGTCCTGCTCGATGTCCCAGGGGCAGCCGGTTTCGGGATCGCGCAGGCGGCGCATGATCTCGACGAGGCGCGGCATTCCGCCCGCGGGATCGTGGACGAGGTCGTCGGAGGAGTTCGGCATTGCGGCTCCGGTCGGTCTCTGAAACTCTGCCTGTCGTCCCACGGGTCAGCCAAGGAGTCCACATGCCCGTCATCAACCGCATCGCCGGCTATGCCGAGGACATGCTCGAATGGCGCCGATGGATGCACAGGAACCCCGAACTGGGCTTCGAGTGCCACAAGACGGCGGCTTTCGTGGCCGCCCGGCTGCGCGAATTCGGCGTGGACGAGATCCACGAGGGAATCGCGACGACGGGCATCGTCGCGCTCATCGACGGGCGGGGCGCGGGGCCGACGATCGGGCTGCGCGCCGACATGGACGCGCTGCCGATGTCGGAGGAGACGGGTCTCGAGTGGGCGAGCGAGGTGCCGGGCAAGATGCACGCCTGCGGCCACGACGGGCACACCACGATGCTTTTGGGCGCGGCGCGGTATCTGGCCGAGACGCGGAATTTCAACGGCCGCGTCGCGCTGATCTTCCAGCCGGCCGAAGAGGGTGGCGGCGGTGGCGAGGTCATGGTCCGCGAAGGGATCATGGACCGCTTCGGCATCTCCCAGGTCTACGGCGTGCACAATGCCCCCGACCTCGACGTGGGCCGCATCGAGACGACGCCGGGGCCGATCATGGCGGCGGTCGACGAGTTCCGATTCGAGATCACGGGGAAGGGCGGCCATGCCGCGTTCCCGCACGAGACGGTCGATCCGATCCCCGCGGCGCTGGCGCTCGCGCAGGCGATGGACACGCTGGTCTCGCGCAACCGGCCGCCGACCGAACCGCTGGTCGTGTCGGTCACGCAGGTCCATGCGGGGACGGCGCACAACGTCATCCCCGGCACCGCGATGGTGGGCGGCACGGTGCGGACCTTTTCGGAGGCGCTGCGCGACCTCTGCGAGACCCGCATGCGCGACGTGGCGGGCGGCATCGCCTCGGCCTTCGGGGTGGAGGTGCATCTCGACTATCGCCGCGACTATCCGGCGACGATCAACCATCCCGAAGAGACGGCGTTCGCCGCCGGGGTCGCCCGCGAGATCGTCGGCGAGCGCAACGTGACCGAGGACCGTCCGGCCGAGATGGGGGCGGAGGATTTCGCCTACATGCTCGAGGCGCGGCCCGGGTCGTATCTCTTCATCGGTCAGGGCGACGGGCCGTTCTGCCATCACCCCGCGTACGATTTCAACGACGAGATCGCGCCCATCGGCGCGTCGTTCTTCGCCCGGCTGGTCGAGCGGGCGCAGCCGCTCGATGGTTGAAGCCGGTCCGGCAAGGCACTGAGGACGTTATGTCTCTTGAAGATGCAAAGTCGCAGGTCGATCTCGCGTTCACCCGGTCCGATCCGAAAGGGCCGGCCTTCGAGAACGCCTTCGGCGGCGCGACGTCCTTCCTGCGGCGGCGCTACACGAAGGACCTGACGGGCGTCGATCTGGCGATCACCGGCGTTCCCTTCGATCAGGCGGTGACGAACCGTCCCGGCACGCGGCTGGGGCCGCGCGCGATCCGCGAGGCGTCGGCGCTGCAACCCTACGACCCGCCCTACGGCTGGGGCTTCGACCCGATGAGCGAGTTCGCGATCGTCGACTACGGCGACGTGGCCTTCGACTATGCGAAGGTATCGGAGTTTCCCGCCGCGCTCACGGCGCATGTCCGGGGCATCCTCGAAGCCGGCGCGGGCGCCATCGCGCTTGGCGGGGATCACTACATTTCCTTCCCGATCCTGAGGGCTTACGCGGAAAAGTTCGGGCCGCTCTCGCTCCTGCAATTCGATGCGCACGGAGACACCTGGCCGGATGACGACATGGGCCGGATCGACCACGGGACGATGTTCTACAAGGCGGTGAAGGAAGGGCTGATCGACCCCGCGACCTCGGTGCAGGTCGGCATCCGCACCGTCAACCCCGAGCCGATGGGGTTCACCATCATCGACGCGCCCGAGGTGCACGAGGCGGGACCGAAGGCCGTCGTCGAAAGGATCAGGAGCGTTCTGGGCGACAGGGTCTATGTCACCTTCGACATCGACGCGCTCGATCCCGCTTTCGCGCCCGGCACCGGCACGCCTGTCTGGGGCGGCCTGACCTCGCACCAGGCGGCTGCGATCCTGCGCGGCCTCGCCGGCATAGGCATGGTCGGCGGCGACGTCGTGGAGGTCTCGCCACCCTACGACACCACCGGGGCGACGGCGATCGCCGGAGCGCATGTGGCGGTCGAGCTTTTGTCGCTATGGTGCTCGTCCCGCAGGAAATAGTGGATCTCGAAGTGACAAGGGAGCGAGGCATGGAAGACCTATTGCGCGCCGATGGAGCAGGCTCCGCCCGGGCTGCGGAGGCCATGGCATGAGATGGCTTCTCGTTCTCCTGCTCGTCGTCGTCGCGGCGGCGCTGCTCTATTTCCGGTTCGCGCCCTCCGATCCCGGCCGCTGGCACGTCGATCCGCTGACCGCGCCCGATCCCGGCAAGGGCAACGCGCGGATCGCCCCGCCGGACGCGCCGGTCTTCGACATGACGCCCGAGGAACTGATGGCCGCCTTCGACCGCGTGGCGATGGCGGAACCGCGTGTCACCCGCCTCGCCGGGAGCGTGGAGGAGGGGTTCGTGACCTACATCGCCCGCAGCCGCGTGTTCGGCTTTCCCGACTACATCAGCGTCCGCGCGCTGCCCGCCGACGGCGGTGGCGCGACCCTTGCGGTCTTCAGCCGGCAGCGGTTCGGCAGCGACGACCTCGGCGTGAACGGAAAGCGTCTGGACGACTGGCTGGGAAAGCTCGGCTCTTGACCCTCCGCGCCGCCCGCGCCAAGGGAACGCCATGGTGCCTCTGGACAAACTCGCTCGGATCACCGAGCGCTACGAATACCTCGAGGCGCGGCTGTCGGCCGGGCAGGGGGACCTTGCGGCACAGGGGCGCGAATATGCCGACCTGAAGCCGGTCGTGGCCCAGATCGCGGCCTATCGTCAGCTGCTCTCGGACATCGACGAGGCCGAGACGATGCTCGCCGATCCCGAGATGCGGGAACTGGCCGAGGAAGAACTGCCGGACCTGCGGGAACGGGTGCCCGAACTCGAGCAATCGCTCCGTCTGGCGCTCCTGCCGAGGGACGCCGCCGACGCCCGGCCCGCGATCCTCGAGATCCGGCCCGGCACGGGCGGCGAGGAGGCGGCGCTCTTTGCTGGCGATCTTCTGCGGATGTACCAGCGCTATGCCGAGGCGAAGGGCTGGCGCTTCGAGATCGTGGAGCTGGCCGAGT
>CAYTBD010000269.1:3141-4041 GCA_964435755.1 uncultured Rhodobacterales bacterium | reverse complement strand
CGCCCCGTCGCAGACGAGTTCCTCCATCCGCACCCGGCCGTCGACGCTGATCCGGAGCTTCGCCGCCTGGGGGCCCTGGCGCAGGAGCGAGACCTCGTTGATCGCCAGCGCCTCGTGCACCGCGGCGTCGGTGCAGGTCGCGCGCATGGCAAGCGGATTGATCACTTCCTCCTGCGCGGCAGCGAGCCGCTCGGGCAGGTCATCGGCCGAATACTCGTTCATCAGGAAGCCGATGGTGCCGCGGTTCATGCCGTAGACCGGCGCGTCGATATGCATCGTCCCGTGAAGCGTCTGCAACATGAAGCCGTCACCGCCGAGCGCCACGATCACCTCGGCCTGCTCGGGAACGCAGTCGCCGTAGCGCGCCACGAGTTCCTCGCGCGCCGTTCTGGCGATCCCCACCTCGCTCGCGACGAACGCGATCTTTCCGCTCGCTGCCATGCCCGCGTCCCCCGTTTGCCGAAGTCTTCGCGTGCGTGGACCGGAAACACAAGGCCGGCTCGAAGAAGCTCCTGCCGCGTCGCCGTCGGAGAGGGTCGCATTCGCCGCTTCCTCCGCTATCTCAAACGGGATATGAGAGCGCCCAACTGCTGCCGAGGAGACTGACCCATGAACGCACCGCACCGCGACGACGGCTTCTTCACCGAGCGCCTCGAGAACCGCGACCCCGACGTCTTCGGCGCGATCCGCAAGGAACTCGGCCGCCAGCAGAACGAGATCGAGCTGATCGCCTCGGAGAACATCGTCTCCGCCGCGGTGATGGAGGCGCAGGGCTCCGTCATGACGAACAAGTATGCCGAGGGCTATCCCGGCCGGCGCTACTACGGCGGTTGCGAATACGTCGACATCGCCGAAAACCTCGCGATCGAGCGGGCGAAGGACCTCTTCGCCTGCGGCTTC
>CAYTBD010000269.1:0-3131 GCA_964435755.1 uncultured Rhodobacterales bacterium | reverse complement strand
GCCGGGCGACACGATCCTCGGCATGAGCCTCGACGCGGGCGGGCACCTGACGCACGGCGCCAGGCCCAACCAGTCGGGCAAGTGGTTCAACGCCATCCAGTACGGCGTCCGCCGGCAGGATCTCGAGATCGACTACGACCAGATCGCCGCGCTGACGGCCGAACACAAGCCGAAGCTCCTCATCGCCGGCGGCTCGGCGATCCCGCGCGTGATCGACTTCGCCAAGCTGCGCGAGATTGCCGATACGGTGGGCGCGTATCTGTTGGCCGATGTCGCGCATTACGCGGGCCTCATCGCGGCCGGCGAATATCCCTCGCCGTTCCCGCATGCCCATGTCGCCACGACCACCACGCACAAGACCCTGCGCGGCCCGCGCGGCGGCATGATCCTGACGAACGACGCGGACATCGCGAAGAAGGCCAACTCGGCGATCTTTCCCGGCATCCAGGGCGGCCCGCTGATGCACGTCATCGCGGCCAAGGCCGTGGCCTTCGGCGAGGCGCTCCGGCCGGAGTTCAAGACCTATCAACGCCAGGTCGTGAAAAACGCGCAGGCGCTCGCCGACCAGCTCATGAAGGGTGGGCTCGACATCGTGACGGGCGGCACGGACTGCCACCTGATGCTTGTCGACCTGCGCCCCAAGGGCGTGAAGGGCAACGCGACCGAAAAGGCGCTCGGCCGCGCGAACATCACCTGCAACAAGAACGGCATCCCCTTCGACACCGAAAAGCCGATGATCACCTCCGGCGTCCGCCTCGGCTCGCCGGCCGGCACGACGCGCGGCTTCGGCGAGGCCGAGTTCCGGCAGGTGGCCGACTGGATCGTCGAGGTGGTGGAGGGGCTCTCTGCCAACGGCGAGGACGGCAACGGCGATGTCGAGGCCAAGGTGCGGGCCGAGGTGATCGACCTCTGCGCCAAATTCCCGGTCTATCCCAACCTGTGAAGCTCGCCACGCAACTGCACGGAGCGGCCGGCGACCGGCCTCCCCTCCTGATCGCGCACGGCCTTTTCGGCTCGGCGCGGAACTGGGGCGTGATCGCGAAACGGCTCTCCGGGGACCGGCAGGTGACGGCCGTGGACATGCGAAACCACGGGGAGAGCCCGTGGGCCGAAAGCCATGCATACGGTGACTTGGCCCGGGATCTCGCAGACACGATGACCGGACCTTCGGACCTGCTCGGCCATTCGATGGGCGGCAAGGCGGCCATGGTGCTGGCGCTCACCCGGCCGGATCTCGTCAATCGCCTCGTCGTGGCCGACATCGCGCCGGTCGCCTATACCCACACTCAGTCGCATCTGATCGAGGCGATGGAACGCCTCGATCTCTCCGGGATCGACCTCAGAAGCGACGCCGACCGGGCGCTCGCGACCGGAATCGAGGATCGGGGCGTCCGCGCGTTCCTGCTCCAGTCACTCGACGTGAAGGAGAAACGCTGGCGGCTCAATCTGCCTGTTCTCAAAGCCGAGATGGACCGGATCGTGGGATTCCCGGAGATCGGGAGCACGTTCGAGGGGCCGGTGCTGTTCCTCTCCGGCGCGGAGTCCCACTACGTCCAGCCCGAACACCGCGACCGGATCAAGTCGCTCTTCCCCAATGCGCGCTTCGCGAAGATCCCGGGCGCGGGGCACTGGCTTCACGCCGAGAAACCCCGGGAATTCACGGCGGCGGTGGCGGCCTTCCTGTCCTAGTCGACCGGGATGATCTGGACGGTCGGATATCCCGCGATCCGATCCATGCCGGCGGCGCCGATCCCATTGCACGGGATGAGGCGTCGCGCGGCCTCCATGTCCGGTCAAGACCGGACGCGCATTTTCATGCTATGATGCCACCCTCTTGCACGAGGAGAGGGCGATGATCACCCTGGACGACATCATGGACATGACCGACCTCACGCATGACGAAGTGGCGGCCATCGCGGAGCACGAGCACCTGCCCGACGTCAACGCGGCGGCGCTCGCGGATTACATGATGCACGTCCAGAAGGGTCCGCAGATGGTGAACCGCATGATTTCGGAGGACATCCGCGCCGCGCTGCATCGCGACGATGTCGCGCATGCGCGGGAGCTCTTCGTGGTGCTCCAGCACTTCATCGCGACCCATCCCGAGGCGCAGCGCGGCGCGGACGGATCGCCCTGAGGCGATGCGGGCTCAGGCTTCTTCGCTGAGCTTGCGCGCGATGATCCACGCCACCGGCACGGCGGCGACGAACCCGATCGCCGCGGCGGCCACGATCGGAACGAGCGTGTCGTATCCCATCGTCAGCGCGACCACGACGGCGGAACCCGCAAGCGTGGCGCCAATGAACGTGAGCAGCAGAAGCGTTAGGCGGATCATGGAAATGCTCCCTTTGACTACCGAACCGATGGTAATCACCCCCGCGAGCACGGCTTTGATCTGAATCAGCAAGCCCCTCCGGCCAGAGGAACATAGCCCCACGCGCCCCTCGCGGACATCCCGTTGGATCGCCGGGTGGATCCTCGACATCTCCGCCACATGCGCTGGAACAATATCCGGGCTGCACCGTTCACCCTGCGAACGGAAGGAGGCGGACATGACCCGGATTTTCCTGATCCTCTCGATCCCGATCGCGCTCGCCGCCTGCGAGACGGTGGAGGGCCTCGGCGAAGACATCGAAACCGGAGGGGAAGCCCTTCAGGACTCCGCCGACGATGCGCAGTCCGATCTCTGAGGCGCAAGACGCGTAACGTTGACGGGGGTATGTGGGACGGGCGTCCGGATGCGGGCGCCCGTTTTCGGTTCCTCATACCTCGCGTGCGTCGGGGTCGGGAATGGCCGTGGGTTCCGTCTTCTGCTTGTGGTCGAAGTGCGGGTCTTCCTTCTTGATCTTGCGGGAGATCCAGTAGGCCAGCGGCCATGCCAGAATCCATCCGATCGCCACGGCGCCGAGGATCGGCCCCCAGCCGTAATATCCCAGAGTGAAGGCTCCGATCACCAGTGCGCCGGTCACGACGGCTCCGGTGAAAAGGGTAATGAGTATGCTCAGCCGGTCCATTCCGTTCCTCCTTTGGGGAGGAACGGATCCCGGCCCATCGAAGTTCCGTCGGCGTTATCGGCGGCTCGGCGCGTGCGGATCTTCGTAGATATGATCGATGCGCTGCGTGTTGAACAG
>CAYTBD010000268.1:0-4047 GCA_964435755.1 uncultured Rhodobacterales bacterium | reverse complement strand
CAGGAGCGCGGTGAGGGCCGTGCGGGTCATAGCGCAGGACCGCGGAGCCCGGACGGCGCGCGGGCGGCCGCGCCGGGACATTGAGTATTTGAGCCGAGATGAAGCGGGAGGGGCGCGCCCGGGGACACGGCGTGGCGCGGGTCTCTCATGCGACCCTCCCGTGCGCGAGGTGGAGGCGGCGGGACATCCGTGCGGCCAGCCGGTCGGAATGGGTGACCATGAGAAGGCCGGCGCCGGCCTCCTCCACGAGCGTCAGCATCAGGTCGAGCACCCGGTCGCCGGTCGCCTCGTCGAGGTTGCCGGTGGGTTCGTCGGCGAGGACGAGGGCGGGGCGGGCCGCGAGCGCCCGGCCGATGGCGACGCGCTGCTGCTGGCCGCCGGAGAGCTGTTCGGGGTACTTGCGCGCGTGATCCTCGAGGCCGAGGCGGGAGATCAGCTCCCGTGTCCAGGCGGGATCCTCGCGCCCCGCGAGACGGGCCTGGAAGGCGACGTTCGCGCCCGCGTCGAGCGAGGGGATCAGGTTGAACTGCTGGAAGACGATGCCGACCGAGCTGCGGCGTAGCGCGGCGCGGGCGGTGTCGTCCATCGTCGTCGTCTCGGCGCCGTTGACCGCGATCCGGCCCCGGTCGGGCGTCTCGAGGGCGGCGACGAGGTGGAGGAGGGTGGACTTGCCCGACCCGCTTTCGCCTGTCAGCGCCAGTGTCTCGCCCGGTTCGAGCGTCAGGCTCACGCCGTCGAGCACGCGGGCCGGGCCGGCGTCTCCTGGGAAGGTCTTGGCGATGTCCTCGACCTCGAGAAGCATCAGAAGGGCCGGAATCCGCCGTAGCCGCCGCCCGAGAAGATCAGGGGCGTGCCGTCGCCGATGAGGCAGTCGGTCACTTCGCCGACCACGATCGCGTGGTCGCCGCCGTCGTGAACGGCCGCCCGGCGGCATTCGAAGCGCGCGAGCGTGTCGTCGAGGAGCGGCACGCCGTCCGGCGAGGCGTGCCACGCGATGCCCTCCCATGCCTGCCCGTGGTGGGTGAAGGCGCCGGCGAGGTCGAGCTGGTCGTCGCGGAGGATGTGGATCGCGTAGCGCGGCGTTTCGGTGAACGCGGCGAAGCGGCGGGAGCTTTTCGCGGGGGACCAGAGCACGAGCGGCGGGTCGAGCGAGAGGCTCGCGAAGCTGTTCGCGGTGATCCCGACCGGGCCGATCTCGCTCGGGCAGGTGACGAGGGTCACGCCGGTCGCGAAGCGTCCCAGCGCATTCCGGAAGTCGCGTTCGGTTCCGGGTCCGGGGGTGATGCGGGTCATGCGGGGTTCCGGTCCTCCGTCGGCCATCATGGCACCTCGTGTCCGGTCGCGGCCGTGAGAAGCTCGAACCACGTCTGCCTGTCCATGTCCACCTTGAGCGCGTCGGAGAGTTCGCGGATCCGCTCGGGGCTGTTGGTGCCGACGACGGGCATGATCCGGGAGGGGTGGGCGAGAAGCCAGGCCACGGCGACCGCCGCGCGGCCGGTGCCGTGGCGCGCCGCGATGTCGTCGAGAAGCTCCGAGAGCGCCCTGTTCTCGTTCGAGAAGAGGACGCCGCCGCCGAGCGGGGACCAGGCCATCGGGGGGATGCGGCGCTCCTGCAGGAAAGCCAGTTCGTCGTTGAGGAACGGGTCGGGCCGCAGCAGGCTCATCTCGATCTGGTTGGTGACGAGCCCGGTGCCGAGGAAGGCCTGCAGGAGCCGCCAGTCCTGCGGGCGGAAGTTCGACACGCCGAGCGCGCGGACCTTGCCCTCGGTCACCAGCTCGTCGAGCGCGCGGGCGGTCTCCTCGGGGTCCATGAAGGGGTCGGGGCGGTGGAGAAGGAGGAGGTCGATGCGTTCGATCCGCATCTTGGCGAGAGAGGCCTCGACCGAGGCGCGGATGTGGCGGCGCGAGGTGTCGTAGTGCTTGACGCGGGCGCGGATCGGTCCGCCCGGCAGGACGATCCCGCATTTCGTGACGATCTCGACCTTGTCGCGGAGGTGCGGCGCCACGCGGAACATGCCGCCCAGAACCGACTCCGCGAGGTAATGGCCGTAGATGTCGGCCTGATCGAGCGTGGTGATCCCCTGTTCGAGACAGGCCTCGATCTTGGCCTGCACGCGCGCGGGATCGGACACGTCGTCGATGACGCGCCACATGCCGTAGACGATTCGGCTGAGATCCAGCCCGTCGGTGAGTGCCACGCGGTCCATGCCGCCCCATCCTTCACATTCGACCTGCGAGATAACCCGAAGCGCGCGAGGGGCAACAGGGCTCCGGGCCGAATGCCGCTTCCGGGCGTCCGGCGGTCGCGGGGAAGCTATTCGCGCCGGCCGGGCGGGTCCAGTATATGCCATTCCCCGTCCGCGGGGCGTTCTCTGGAGGGAGGGCCTCGGATGAGCATGCACGACGATCTCGACGCGGTTCTGAAGCCCGTGGAGCAGGCGCGGGGGTTGCCCAACGCGCATTACGTCTCCGACGAGATGTTCGCGACGGAGCGCGAGGCGGTCCTGTTCTCGAGCTGGGCCGGGCTGACCTTCGGCAAGGAGATCCCGAACCCGGGCGACGCGCTGCCCGTCGATTTCCTGGGCATGCCGCTGCTCGCGTTGCGCGACCACGGCGGCCAGGTCCGGGTGTTCCAGAATACCTGCCGCCATCGAGGCATGATCCTCGTCGAGGAGAAGCGCAACATCGGCGGGGTGATCCGCTGCCCCTATCACTCGTGGTGCTATGCGCTGACGGGCGATCTGAAGGCCACGCCGCACGTGGGCGGGCCGGGGCGGAACGTGCACGACGGCATCCGGCGCGCGGAGCTGGGGCTGATCGAGATCCCCTCCCACGTCTGGCGCGACGTGATCTTCGTGAACGTCTCCGGAACCGCCCCGCCGTTCGAGGACTATGCCGCGGAGGCGATCCGGCTCTTGGGCGATTTCGAGGGGCGGCCGGTGGTGCCGGGCGGGCCGGAATCGGCCTTCGCCTTCGACGTTGCCTGCAACTGGAAGCTCGCGGTCGAGAATTACTGCGAGAGCTATCACCTGCCGTGGGTGCATCCCGGGCTGAACAGCTATTCGCGGCTCGAGGATCATTACAACATCGAGGCGCCCGGGGCGTTCTCGGGGCAGGGGACGCTTGTCTACCGGCCGATGATCGCCGCGGACGGGCGGAGGTTTCCGGACTACGAGGGGCTGCCGGAGAAGTGGCGGGAAGGCGCGGAGTACATCGCGCTCTATCCGAACGTGCTTCTCGGCGTGCACCGCGACCAGTCTTTCGCGATCATCCTCGAGCCCAGGGGCAAGGAACGGACGGTGGAGCACGTGCAGCTCTACTATGCCGACGACTCCGTCGCCGGGGACGACTGGGCCGACATGCGGGCCGAGAACGCGCGGCTCTGGCACACGGTCTTCGCCGAGGACGTCTTCGTGGTGGAGGGGATGCAGAAGGGGCGGCACGGGGTTCACTTCGACGGCGGCAAGTTCAGCCCGGTGATGGACGGACCCACGCATTGCTTCCACCGCTGGGTGGCGGAGCGGGTCTCCGCGGCCTCGTAGCAGCATTGCGACGCATCGTGTCGGTTTCGGGCGATTGAGCGGCAGGCCCCGCCCTTAGACACGTCTTGTGACTGCCGGACATGAACTCCATGCCAGATCGCCTCGCGACGCTCGACCGGGAGCTTCTCGCCGCCCATGCGGCAGGAGACACGCCCGCGCTCGTCCGCCTCTACGCGGAGGCGGCCGAAGCCTGCGAGGCCGCGGGACACGGCGACGCGGCGGGATTCTACCGGACGCATGCCTATGTCTTCGCGCTCGCACTCGGCGACGCGCGGGCCGGGGCGCTTCACGCGAAGCTGAAGGCGGACGGGCGCGAGCAATGACGGGGAGAGGGACATGAGGACATCGGCGCAGGTCGTCGTGATCGGGGGCGGGGTCGTCGGATGCTCTGTCCTCTACCACCTGACGAAGCTCGGCTGGACCGACGTGATGCTGGTGGAGCGATCGGACCTGACGAGCGGGTCGACGTGGCACGCCGCGGGGGGCTTCCACACGATCAACGGCG
>CAYTBD010000267.1:2940-4048 GCA_964435755.1 uncultured Rhodobacterales bacterium | reverse complement strand
GGTTCGGGGTCGGGCTCGACCGGGTGAAGATCACGGCCACCGATACGGGGAAGGTGCCCAATACATCGGCCACGGCTGCCTCTTCGGGGTCTGACCTCAACGGGATGGCGGTGAAGGCGGCCTGCGACACGATCCGGGACCGGCTGGCCGGCTTCGTCGCCGAGCGGCACCAGGCGGAGCCCGCGACGGTGCGGTTCGAGGGCGGTCGCGTGCACGTGGGCGGCGAGAGCTACGCCTTCGAGCAGGTCGTCAAGGAGGCCTACATGGCGCGGGTAAGCCTGTCGGCCACGGGGTTCTACGCGACGCCGAAGGTGGTCTGGGACCGCGTCAAGGGCGAGGGCCGGCCGTTCTACTACTTCGCCTACGGCTGCGCCGTGACCGAGGTGGTGATCGATACCCTGACCGGCGAGAACCGGATCCTGCGGGCGGACATCCTGCACGATTGCGGCGCCTCGCTGAACCCCGCGCTCGACACGGGCCAGATCGAGGGCGGTTACGTGCAGGGCGCCGGGTGGCTCACGACCGAGGAACTGGTCTGGGACGACAGGGGGCGGCTTCGGACGCACGCGCCGTCGACCTACAAGATCCCCGCCTGTTCGGACCGGCCGGAGGTGTTCAACGTGGCGCTCTGGGAGGGGGCGAACCGGGAGGAGACGATCTATCGCTCGAAGGCGGTGGGCGAGCCGCCGCTGATGCTGGGCATTTCGGTGCTGATGGCGCTGTCGGACGCGGTGGCGGCCTGCGGGCGCGCGTATCCCGCCCTCGATGCCCCGGCGACGGCGGAGCGGGTGCTGGCGGCGGTGGGGAGGGTACGCGGGTGAGTTTCGACATCGACGCCCTCCGGGAGGCGATCGCGGCGCAGGGCGCCGTCGCGCGGGTGGTCGTGGCCGAGGCCGCGGGGTCAGCGCCGCGCGAGCCCGGGGCGGCGATGCTCGTCCGGGGCGACGGGCAGTCGGGAACCATCGGCGGCGGGGCGCTGGAGTTCGAGGCGGCGCGGCGGGCGCGCGAGGCGCTGAGGACGGGTCGGGACAGGCTGGACCGCGAGCCGCTGGGACCGGCGCTGGGACAATGCTGCGGCGGGGCTGTGGAGGTGCTGACCGAGTTGTTC
>CAYTBD010000267.1:0-2930 GCA_964435755.1 uncultured Rhodobacterales bacterium | reverse complement strand
GTCGTCGCCGATCAACACCTGCTCGCTTTCGTCGGGACCGGCTGGACCGGGAACCGCTGGGGCCCGCGCTCGGCCAGTGCTGCGGCGGGGCGGTGACGCTTCTGACCGAGGTCTGGACCGGGGCGCGGCTCGACGGGATCGACGGCGCGGTGGTGGCGCGGCCCCTGCCGGGCGGGCCGGAGGCGATGCCGCTGCCCGTCACGCGGATGCTGTCGGCGGCGCGAAACCGGGGAGAGCGGGTGATACCGGGCGTGACGGACGGGTGGATGGTGGAGCCGGTGTCGCGTCCGGCCCGCGCGCTCTGGGTCTGGGGCGCGGGGCATGTCGGGCGGGCCATCGTGGCGACGCTTGCGCCGCTGCCGGACATCGAGCTCACCTGGATCGACACCGCGGCGGAGCGGTTTCCGCCGCATGTCCCGCGCGGCGTGGCGCGGCTCGTCGCGGCCAGTCCGGGCGAGGTCGCGAGCTACGCGCCCGCCCATGCCGAGCACCTGATCCTGACCTACTCGCACGCGCTCGACCTCGAGCTCTGCCACCGGCTTCTGGGGCACGGGTTCCTGTCCTGCGGGCTGATCGGGTCGAAGACCAAGTGGGCGCGGTTCCGGTCGCGGCTTTCGGCGCTCGGGCACACCGATGCCTCGATTTCGCGCATCCGCTGTCCGATCGGGGCCCCCGCGCTCGGCAAGCATCCGCAGGCCATTGCCGTGGGTGTCGCCCATGAGCTACTCAGGGTCGGGGACAGCAAGACCGCCTGGAAGGACGGCACGGGGTGACGGGGGACGCGACGCTGCTTTCGGTCGAGGGCCTGACAAAGGCCTATCCCGGCGTCGTCGCCAACGATCACGTGTCGTTCTCCGTCCGGCCGGGCGAGGTTCACGCGCTTCTGGGCGAGAACGGCGCGGGCAAGTCGACGCTCGTGAAGGTGATCTACGGGCTGGTGCGGCCGGACGCGGGAAGGATGGCCTTCGACGGCGCGCCCTACGTCCCCGAGACGCCGCATGTCGCGCGGCAGGCGGGCGTCGCCATGGTGTTCCAGCATTTCAGCCTTTTCGAGGCGCTGACCGTCGCGGAGAACGTGGCGCTCGGCATGGAGACGCCGCCGCCCCAGCGGCAGCTTTCGCGGCAGATCCGGGAGGTGAGCGAGACCTACGGGCTGCCGCTCGACCCGAATCGTCTGGTGGGAGACCTGTCCGCGGGGGAGCGGCAGCGGGTGGAGATCGTCCGATGCCTGCTGCAGGACCCCAAGCTCCTCATCATGGACGAGCCGACCTCGGTGCTGACACCGCAGGAAGTCGAGATCCTGTTCGAGACGCTGCGGAAACTCTCGGCCGAGGGGACGGCGATCCTCTACATCAGTCACAAGCTCGAGGAGATCCGGACGCTCTGCGAGGCGGCGACCATCCTGAGGCTCGGGAAGGTCGTGGCGACCTGCGACCCGCGCGAGAAATCGGCGCGGGAGCTGGCGGAGCTGATGGTGGGCCGGACGCTCCACACGCCGTCGCGCGCGAGCGCGGCGGGCGACGAGGTGGCGCTGTCCGTCGAGGACCTGTCGGTGGCGCCGGCCAATCCGTTCGGGACGACCTTGAAGTCCGTCTCCTTCGAGGTGCGGAAAGGAGAGGTTCTGGGGATCGGCGGGGTCGCGGGCAACGGGCAGGACGAGTTGCTCGCGGCGCTGTCGGGGGAGCTTCGCGCGCCGCTCGCGGCGGTGCGGGTGGGCGGAACGCCGGTGGGACCGCTGGGACCGTCGGCGCGGCGGCGGATCGGGCTTCTGGCCGCGCCGGAGGAACGGCTGGGCCACGCGGCGGCGCCGGACATGACCCTCACCGAGAACGCGCTTCTCACCGGGCTGATCCGGGAGGGTCTGTCGCGCAACGGGTTCCTCGACTGGGGCAAGGCGCGCGGCTTCGCGGCGCGGATCATCGAAGACTTCGACGTGCGCACGCCGGGGCCGGAGCACGCGGCGCGGTCGCTGTCGGGCGGCAATCTCCAGAAGTTCGTGATCGGGCGGGAGATCCTTCAGAAGCCCCGGGTTCTGGTGGTCAACCAGCCGACCTGGGGCGTCGATGCCTCGGCGGCGGCGGCGATCCGGCAGGCGCTTCTCGACCTTGCGGGCGAGGGGTCGGCGATCGTGGTGATCAGCCAGGATCTCGACGAGCTGATGGAGATCTCCGACCGGTTCGCGGCGCTGAACGAAGGCCGGCTGTCGGCGCCAAGACCCACGCAGGGTCTCACCGTGGACGAGATCGGACTGATGATGGGCGGCGCGCACGATATGGAGGTCGCGCATGTGGAGGGCTGAGGCATTGCGGATCCGTGGCACGAGGACGGACGGCGCGTGATCCGGCTCGAGAAGCGGCCGGAGCCCTCGCGGGTCTGGACGGCGGCGACGCCGGTGCTCGCCGTCGTCGCGACGATGATCGCCGGCGGGATCATGTTCGCCCTCATTGGCAAGGATCCTGTCGCGGCGATCCGGCTGATCTTCTGGGATCCGCTGTTCGACGAGCAGTTCGCGTCGTTCTCGCGGCCGCAGCTTCTGGTGAAGGCCGGGCCGCTGATCCTGATCGCGATCGGGCTGAGCCTCGGCTTTCGGGCGGGGATCTGGAACATCGGCGCCGAGGGACAGTACATCGTCGGCGCGGTCTGCGGGGCGGGCTTCGCGCTGGCGTTCTTTCCGTCGGAGTCCTGGCTCATATTCCCGGGCATGGTGATCGTGGGCATGCTGGGCGGCTGGGCTTGGGCGATGATCCCGGCGATCCTGAAGACGCGGTTCAACACGAACGAGATCCTGGTCTCGCTCCTGCTCGTCTACGTGGCGGAGAACATCCTCGCCTCGGTCTCGCTCGGGCTTCTGAGAAACCCCGAGGGCGCGGGCTTTCCCGGAAGCCGCAACCTGAGAAACTGGGACGCGACATCGAACCAGGAGCTGATCG
>CAYTBD010000266.1:0-4049 GCA_964435755.1 uncultured Rhodobacterales bacterium | reverse complement strand
GTGGCCGAGGACATGCTCTTCGCCACGCTCGATCCCACGATGCGGGGCGTGGTCCTGCCGTCGGGCCGCAAGGTGATCCTGTCGGACACGGTGGGGTTCATCTCGGACCTGCCGCCGCAGCTTGTCGCGGCCTTCCGCGCGACGCTCGAAGAGGTGCTCGCCGCCGACGTGATCCTGCACGTGCGCGACATCAGCCATCACGAGACAGAAGAGCAGGCGAAGGACGTCGAGGCGATCCTCGCCGATCTCGGCGTCCGGGGCGAGGTGCCGGTGTTCGAGGTCTGGAACAAGACGGATCTGCTGCCCGAGACCGACCGCCACGCCGTCCTGACCGAGGCCGCGCGGAAGGACGGCATCGCGGCGATCTCGGCGCTGACCGGCGAGGGCGTGCCGGAGCTTCTCGACGATGTCTCGGGCGCGCTCGAGGAGGAGAAGACCGAACGCGAGCTGACCCTGGGCTTCGAGGAGGGAAAAAAGCGCGCCTGGCTCCACGAGCACGGCGTCATCGAGGAGGAGGAGCAGACGGAAGAGGGCTTCCGCCTCCGCGTCCGCTGGACCGCGCGGCAAGAAAAGCAGTTCCGCGACCTCTAACGCCGCCGCGACGGACCCTGCCGATGAGAGGAATGGTGGGCGACCCTGGAATCGAACCAGGCATGGGTCTCCCCGGCGGAGTTACAGTCCGCTGCCGCACCTTGCAGCTCGTCGCCCTTGGCCGGACGGCTGGGCGTCCGGCGCGACGGGGTGGATAGCTTTCGGCCATCCCCCCGTCAACAGGAAAAGCCCCCCGGTCCCCGCTCAGAGGCGGGTCTCGAGAAACTCGGTGAACGCCTCCCACGAGGCCCTGTCCGCGTCGAGGTCGTAATCGTCCGAGCCCCAGACGGTGAACGAATGACGCGCGCCGCCGAACACCTGCGCGCCGTGGTCGACGCCCGCCGACTGAAGCTCGTCCAGAAGCGTCGCGAGCGCATCCATCCCGGACACCGGATCGGCCGATCCGTGGAGCAGCAGGACCGGCGCGGCGGCCTCCGACCAGTCCTGGCCCTCGGGGGTGCCGAGCCCGCCGTGGAAGCTGACGAAACCGGATGCGTCCGCCCCGGCGCGGGCCATCTCGAGCACCGCGGCACCGCCGAAGCAGTAGCCCGTGACGACGGTGCCGCCGCTCGCGCCCGGCAGGTTGCGCGCTTCCTCGAACGATCCGAGAAGACGCTCGCGGAACAGCTCCCGATCGCCGTAGAGCGCGCCCGACAGCGACTGGTATTCCTCGACGGACCGGGGATCGGTCTCGGCGCCGTAGACGTCGATGGCGAAGGCGGTGTAGCCGAGCGCGGCCAGCATCTCGGCGCGGCGCTCCTCGTACTCCGTCATGCCGTCCCAATCATGGACGATCACCACGGTTCCGCGCGTCGCCTCGAGATCGGTGTTGCGGGCGACATAGCCCTCGAACGTCGTGTCGCCGACGGTGTAGGTGTGGTAGTCGCCCGCGATCTCGGCGCTGGCCGGGGTGGCGAGGGCCGCGGCGGCGGCGGTCGCGGCGATGAATGCGTGTCGCATGATGTCTCCTTCCGGTGCGGTGAGTGAAACGATAGGGCGGACGCCCCGCACCTCAAATCAACGCCTTGCGCCCGGCGCGGTTTCGGGGGATCGAGGGGCGATGGCGAAAAAACCGGCATGGGTGGTCGAGAAGGAGCGCGGGCGCCGGGCCGCGGCGGCGGAGACGGTCTGGCTCTTCGGGCTTCATGCCGTGCGCGACGCGCTGATGAACCCGCGGCGCGAGCGGCTGCGTCTGATCCTGACGAAGAACGCGGCCGACAGGCTGGGGCCCGAGGCGATCGCGGCGGGCGGCATCGCGCCAGAGATCGCGGACCCGCGGAAATTCCCGGCGCCGCTCGATCCCGGATCCGTGCATCAGGGCGCGGCGCTGGAGGCGCGGCCGCTCGACTGGGGCGGGGTCGAGGACGTCGCGGCGCAGGGCCGCACGCTCGTCTTCCTCGACCGCGTGACCGATCCCCACAACGTGGGCGCCGTCCTGCGCTCGGCCGAGGTGTTCGGCGCCGGGGCGGTGATCGCGCCCGCGCGGCAGTCCGCGCCCGAGACCGGCGCGCTCGCCAAGACCGCGTCGGGCGCGCTCGAACGGCAGCCCTACCTGCGGGTGAAGAACCTCGCCGAGGCGATGGTGACGGCGCGGAAGACGGGGTTCGTCCTCCTGGGCCTGGACGGGGCGGCGGAGGGGACGCTCGCCGGCGCGCTGGCGGAGTTGTCCGGCCGGCCCGTCGCGCTCGTCCTCGGGGCCGAGGGCCCGGGCCTTCGCGAGAAGACGCGGGAGACCTGCGACCGGCTCGTCCGGATTCCCTTCGCCGGGCCCTTCGGATCGCTCAACGTTTCCAACGCGGCCGCCGTCGCCCTATATGCGGTGAGCACGCGCTGAGGAGGGCCCATGCCCGGTACCAAGATCGCCACCTGCTGCTACTGCGGCACCCGCGCCGCGCTGGTGCTGCGCGGACGGGAGCGACACGAGCTGTCCTGCTCGGCCTGCGGCGCGCCGCTTCACGACCTCAAGATGCTGCGGGCCGATCACGCCGGGGACCGGGGACGGGCGCGATCCGCGCCGTCCCGCAAGCCGGTGCCGCACACATCCGAGCGCGTCCGGCCCCACCCCCCGCGGCGGCGGAAGAAGGCGCGCAAGAGCTTCGGGCGGCGCATTCTGGAGGAGGCCTGGGACGTGGTGGAGGACATCTTCGACTGACCCGGCGCGGGCGCGGATCCCAGCAGGACACCTCGCGGCCGATCACGAGGCGGCGAGGGTGGGCATACAAGACGCCGTGAGTCGTGCATGGTTGCGCGATGACAGAGCTTGAGCACAGGGCGCCGCCCGGCCGCCGCCGGTTCCTTTCCGGGGCCATCGCCCTCTCCGCCGCGGGGGCCCTCGCCACGCCGGCCTCGGCGATGCGCAGGTTCTTCCACGGCGACGCGACGATCCTCGACGGCGCCGACGTGGTCGGCTACTTCCGCACCGGCGATGCCGTCGCGGGACGGATCGATCACGCGGTGCGCTGGAAGGGTGTGGTCTGGCTGTTCGCGACGGCCGCGAACCGGGACGCCTTCGAGCGCGACCCCTGGGCGTTCGCGCCGCGATTCGGCGCGAATTGCGCCTATGCCATGTCGAAGGGCTACATCGCCAGGCCCGACCCGCATGCCTGGCGCATTCGCGACGGCCGGCTCTACGTGATGCATTCGCCGGAGTTCCGCCGCCTGTGGCTTCGCGATCCGCCCGAGCGCATCGCGCTGGCCGCGGCGCACTGGAGCGAGATCTGCGGCACGTGACGGCCCTGTTCACATCTGTGCGACAATTTCTTCAAAGTGTCCCGAGCCCACCTATCTCTTGCGGGAGACAGCGGTTCGGAACACCGTTGTTTCACTTCACTGTCCCTCGTTCCGTGACTGGCGCCCGAGCTTTGCTTCGGGCGCTTTTTTTCGGTATCGGGGCGTGGAAGGAGAGGGCGGATGGACTTTAGCGACGACAGCCTTCGGGGCATTCTCACCTCGGTCAGGACGATCGCCGTCGTCGGCGTGTCGATGAACCCGGTCCGTCCGAGCTACTACGTGGCGCGCTATCTGGGGCTCAAGGGCTTCCGGGTGATCCCGGTCAATCCCGGGCATGCGGGCGAGACCCTGTTCGGCGCGACCGTGCGGGGCCGACTGTCGGAGATCGACGAACCGGTCGACATGGTCGACATCTTCCGGCGCTCCGAGCATGTGCCGCCGATCGTCGACGAGGCGCTCGAGACGTTTCCCGACCTCAAGGTGATCTGGATGCAGATCGGGGTGGAAAACGCGGAGGCGGCGGCCAGGGCGGAGGCGCGCGGCGTCACGGTGATCCAGAACCGGTGTCCCAAGATCGAATACCAGCGGCTTTTCGGCGAACTCCGGATGGGCGGGTTCGCGACGGGGGTGATTTCCTCGCGTCTGTGACGGAGCGGCTGCGCCGCGAGATCTCCGGCATTCCGCGCCTGCGGCGCGAGATCTCTGCCATTCCGCGCCTGCGGCGCTGC
>CAYTBD010000265.1:0-4056 GCA_964435755.1 uncultured Rhodobacterales bacterium | reverse complement strand
GGAGCTGACCGTCCCGGCGCCAACCATGTTCTTGCGGAACGGGGCCTTCGCGCCTATTCCGGTCGGCGACGAATTCAGGGGAGGGCTCCATGCTCACAGGCAAGTTCGACAAGTCCCGGCTGCCCAGCCGCCACGTGACCGAGGGACCGTCGCGGGCGCCGCACCGGTCCTACTACTACGCGATGGGTCTGAGCGAGGAAGAGATTGCGCAGCCCTTCGTGGGCGTCGCGACTTGCTGGAACGAAGCCGCCCCGTGCAACATCGCCCTCTCGCGACAGGCGCAGGCGGTCAAGCAGGGCGTCAAGCATGCGAACGGGACACCACGCGAGTTCACGACGATCACCGTCACCGACGGCATCGCGATGGGCCATGAAGGCATGCGGTCGTCGCTGGCCTCGCGCGACGCGATCACGGATACCGTCGAACTGACGATGCGCGGCCATTGCTACGACGCGCTCGTCGGTCTCGCGGGCTGCGACAAGTCCCTTCCGGGGATGATGATGGCGATGATCCGCCTCAACGTGCCGTCGGTCTTCATCTATGGCGGCTCGATCCTTCCCGGCCGGCTCGACGGCAAGGACGTGACCGTGCAGGACGTGTTCGAAGCTGTGGGCCAGCATCAGGCCGGAAACTACAGCGACGAACAGCTCGCGATCCTCGAACGCGTCGCCTGCCCCTCGGCCGGCGCCTGCGGCGGCCAGTTCACCGCGAACACCATGGCCTGCGTGTCAGAAGCGATCGGCCTCGCGCTTCCCAACTCATCCGGCGCGCCCGCGCCTTACGAATCCCGCGACCAGTACGGCGTGGCCTCGGGCGAGGCGGTGATGAACCTGCTGGAGAAGAACATCCGCGCGCGCGACATCGTCACCCGCAAGAGCCTCGAGAACGCCGCGCGGATCGTCGCCTGCACCGGCGGCTCGACGAACGCCGGGCTGCATCTGCCCGCAATCGCCCACGAGGCCGGCATCGACTTCACGCTCGACGACGTTTGCGAGATTTTCCGCGACACGCCCTATTTCGTGGATCTCAAGCCCGGCGGAAAATACGTGGCCAAGGATCTCTACGAAGTCGGCGGCGTGCCTGTGGTGATGAAGGAACTGCGCAAGGCCGGGCTCGTGCACGAGGACTGCATGACCGCCACCGGCCGCACGATCGGCGAAGAACTCGACCTCAACACGCACGAGGCCGACGGACGCGTGATCTACCCGGTGGAGACGCCGATCACGAAGACCGGCGGCGTCGTGGGCCTCAAGGGCAACCTCGCTCCGGAAGGCGCGATCGTGAAGGTCGCGGGCATGTCGGGGGAAGAGCAGGTCTTCACCGGTCCGGCGCGTGTCTTCGAATGCGAGGAGGACGCTTTCGAGGCGGTCAAGAGCCGTACCTACAGCGAAGGCGAGGTCATCGTGATCCGCAACGAGGGTCCGAAGGGCGGCCCCGGAATGCGCGAGATGCTGGCCACGACCGCCGCGCTGTCCGGCCAGGGCATGGGCAAGAAGGTCGCGCTCATCACCGACGGTCGATTCTCGGGCGCGACGCGGGGCTTCTGCGTCGGGCACGTCGGCCCGGAGGCTGCGGTGGGCGGTCCGATCGGGCTTCTGAAGGACGGCGACATGATCACCATCAACGCGATCACCGGCGAGCTTTCGGTCGATCTGTCCGAAGACGAACTCGAAACGCGCCGGCAAGCCTGGAGCGGTCCGCGCGAAACGATCTACGCGACAGGCGCGCTCTGGAAGTACGCACAACTCGTGGGCCCGGCAAACCTCGGCGCATGTACACATCCGGGAGCCAAGGCGGAACGCCATGTCTACATGGACCTCTAGGGTCCTCCTCGCGGTCGCGGGCTTGTCCATCGCGGCCTGCACCGGGGGTATAGACGTCGGACGCGCGGCGCCTGAGGTGATCGCGGTCGCGGGCCGGTCGGTCGCCGTCGGAGGGCCGCCCGGCTACTGCGTCGACAGGGCGGCGAGCCGCGACGGCGTGAAAGCCTTCGTTCTCCTCGGCAGTTGCGCGTCGATCGCCCGCGATCCCGACGGCGACACGCCGGAGATTCCGGGCATCGTGACGGTCGTGGTGTCGTCCGATCCCGCCACGGTGCAGGCCGTCGCGGGGCGTCGGTCGGACCTCGCGGACTTCATCCGGTCCGAGGCGGGCCGGGCATCGCTGAGCCGCGCCGGTCGCGCCGAAACGGTGCGTGTCTCGGACGTCCAGAACGTCGACGGCGCGCTTTTCATCCGGGCGCGGGACTCCGGCGCCGGTCCGCTGCCGGGCATGTCCGACGACTACTGGCGCGCCCTTCTTGACGTGAACGGTCGTCTTGTGACGATCTCCGTCATCGGCTTCGAAGACCAGCCGATGTCTTCCGACGAGGGCTTTCTCCTTATCCGCGCAGCCGCTGACAGGGTGCTGTCGGAAAGCGCCCGTTTGTCGGGATGAAAGGATTTGCCGTCATGCATCACGGGCGCGGATCATCGGGATGGCGGGCCTGACGGGTGACGGATCGTGCAAGAGACGGCCTCGCGATCTGGATGGAGCAGCGTCTTCTCCGGAGGTGGGGCGAGATCGCGGATCGCGCCGGTCGGGATGGCTTGACGCGGGATGAGCATGCGCGGGCGCTCGCGCTGCGACAGCGCCTCGATCGCGCGCTTCGGGCAGCGGGGGAGGCACGGACGGGAACGCCCGTTCTTCCGGCCCACACCGACTGGTGGTGGCGTCCCGATGCCTGGTGCCGGCCTCTGCTGCACGGAGGCGTCGCGGCGAACGCCTCTGAAACGCGCTTTTCCGATGACGTTTCGGTGTTCCACGATGGCCCCGAAGCCGAAGTCCTTGTCCGGCAGGCGAGAAGTCTCTCCGGTGCCGCGAAGACCGACTATGGCCTCGCGGTCGACGTCTTCCGGTTCGGCGGCTCCTACCTCAGTCTGGTCCTCGAGATCCCCCGGACGGTCACGGCGGCGCTTCGCAAGCGGCACGTGATCCGGGTGGAGACCGGCATCGAGACAGAGCGTCCAACCGAAATCCTCGGGCGGCTCAACATTCAGCATGGTCCGAACACCGAGCGTCTGGTGCGGGACCTCCCCATTGGGGATACCCGGCAGACCGTCGATTTCGACCTCGCCACGACACGGGTCGATACGTCCCGCGTCGGGCGCATGTGGCTCGACCTCATCTTCGAACGGCCCGATATGAACGGCTTGCGGATCGCCGACCTCGTTCTCTCCCGGCAACCGCGGGCGGAACTTTGAACATGATCGAATGGCATCTGGAACGGTTGCGCATGACGGGCGGTGTCTGGAAGGGACGTCTTTCGGGCCCGGCGAACGCCGTTCCCCCGGACCTCGCCGTGACATGGCTGGGCGCGGAAGTCGCCTGCGCGGAGACAACGCGCGAGGTCGAGGGGCGCTGGGCGGTGGAGGTCCGCATCCCGACCGAGGTGATGGCGGATGGCGTGCAGACCATACTGATCGGGCCGCGCGGAAAGCCGGCCCTCTGCAGCGAAACCTTCGTCTTCGGTGATCCGGTCGCGGACGACATCCGCTCCGAAGTCTCTCTTCTGAGGGCCGAACTCGACCTCCTCAAGAGAGCGTTCCGTCGCCACTGCGCCGAGGGAGAGTGAGCCTCCGTTTCCGCGCCGGGATCAAACCAGCGGCCCGCCAAGACGGAGCGGACCAAACGAAAATTCATGGGCAAGGCGAGAGGACGTGCTATCGGATGCGGGCGGCGGACATTGATGCCGCGACGCATGGAAACGCAACCGGTGGGACATCACTCATGATACAGGAATTCAAGGATTTCATTGCCAAGGGAAATGTCATGGACATGGCGGTCGGCATCATCGTCGGAGCCGCCTTCACCGCCATCGTCTCGTCGTTGGTCAACGACCTGATCAACCCGATCATCAGCCTCTTCACCGGAGGCATCGATTTCTCGAGCCTCGGCGTGATGCTGGGCGAGGGCGAGGACGCCGCGATGTTCGCCTACGGAAACTTCATCATGGCGCTGATCAATTTCCTGATCATCGCCTGGGTCGTCTTCCTGCTCGTGAAGATGGTGAATCGG
>CAYTBD010000264.1:0-4068 GCA_964435755.1 uncultured Rhodobacterales bacterium | reverse complement strand
GTGCGGCACATCGCATCCCAGACGTCCATGAAGCTCAGCGGCCCGGACGCGTCTGCCGCGACGCCCTTCACGTCCGCGCCCTTGGGCCGGATCGTCGAGAAATCGTAGCCGATCCCCCCGCCCTGCTGCATCGTCAGCGCGGCCTCCTTCAGCATGTCGAAAATGCCGGCCATGCTGTCCGGGATCGTCCCCATCACGAAGCAATTGAAGAGCGTCACCTTGCGAGCCGTGCCCGCCCCCGCCGTGATCCGTCCGGCCGGCAGATACTTGAAGTCCTCGAGCGCGTGATAGAAGCGCTCTTCCCACGCCGCCGGATCCGTCTCGACCTCGGCCAGCGCGCGCGCGATCCGCCGCCACGTATCCTCGACCGTGCGATCGACGGGCGTGCCGTCCGCCTCCTTCAGACGGTACTTCAGGTCCCAGATTTGCTCCGCGATCGGGGCGGTGAATCGGGTCATCGGCGAATCCTTCAATCCCCGGTGAGTCGGGCAATTCACGATACGTGAACCGCCGTAACCACACAACCTGTTGAAGCCGCCGCGCAACGGAATACCATACCTTGGCAAGGGTGTGGGCGAATCTGTGGACAAAGAATACGTGAACCTTCTGAAACTCTGCGTCGGCGCGGAGAAAGTCGAGGACCTGACCGACTGGCAGTCCAGTCCCCGCGCGAAGGGACCGGACGGCCGGCCGCGCCACGTCACGCGCATGTGGCCGAAACGCGCGGAGGAGATCCTGAACGGCGGATCGCTCTACTGGGTCTTCAAGGGCGTGATCCTCGCCCGCCAGCGCATCCTGCGGCTCGATGAGGTGGACCGGGGCGACGGGATCGTACGCTGCGCGCTGGTCCTCGATACCGAGGTCGTCAGGACCGAAGCTGTGCCGAAACGGCCGTTTCAGGGCTGGCGATACCTCGATCGGAAGGATGCGCCACGGGATCTGCCGCAGACTCGGCTGCGGGGCGAGGCGCTGCCGCCCCGGCTGGAGGCCGCGCTTGCCGAGATCGGCATCCGCTGACGCTTCCACCTGCCGAAGACCCCGCAGGCTGTCGGCCCAGCCGCATCAGACGCCGAGGCGATCGCGCAGGGCCACCAGACCCTTCCGCGCGCCGTTGTCCCAATCGGCGCCGCGCGACCGCAACAGCGTCGCCTGGCTTCTGAGCACCAGCCCGTCCTCGAGAGGGCGGAGATGGTTCGCGCGCAGCGTCTCGCCCGTCGAGGTGATGTCGGCCACCGCCTCTGCGGTGAGGTTGCGGACCGTTCCCTCGGTCGCGCCCTGGCTGTCGACGAGCTGGTAATCCGCCACGCCCTGATCGCGCAGGAAGTCCCGGACCAGCCGATGGTATTTCGTCGCGATCCTGAGCCGATGGCCGTGCGCCTTGCGGAACGCCGCGGCCGCCGCGTCGAGGTCTTCCAGCGTCGTCACGTCGACCCAGAACCTCGGCACCGCGACGACGAGGTCGGCATGCCCGAAGCCGAGCTCCGCGATCTCCTCGACCCGATCCTCCCAGTTGCCGAGCTGCTCGCGGACCACGTCGGTTCCCGTGACGCCGAGGTGGATGCGCCCCGCCCCGAGTTCGCGCGGGATCTCGCCGGCCGACAGGAGCACGAGTTCGAGCCCCTCGACCCCGCTCGCGGCGAGGTATTCGCGCTGCTGACCGGCCGTCGTCATCTCGACGCCACGGGCGCGGAACCAGTCGAAGGTCTTGTCCATCAGCCGCCCCTTGGACGGCACCCCGAGCTTCAATGTCACGACCGGCCTCCAAGCTCGAGCGCGAGCCCCGGCCGGATCACGCCGCCCACCGCCGGCGCCTCCCGTCCCTGCCCCAGGACGCGAGTGAGCGCGTCGTAGCGGCCGCCGGTCGCGACGGGCGGCAGGTCGGGGCGCGACGGCGCGAAGAAGCCGAAGACGAAGCCGTCGTAGTATTCCATCGTCGTGCGGCCGAAGCTGGCCTCGAACTCCAGCGCGTCGATGTCGATCCCGTGCCGCCCAAGCGCTCCGAGCCGTGCCTCGAAGCCGTCGACGGCATCGGAAATGGCCGGCATGTCGACCGCAAGCGTGCGGAGATGCGACAGGACGTTCGGCGCCGTCTCTCGAAGTCCCATGAGTTCCTCGAGGAGGGCCGCCTCCTGCGCCGCGACGGGCGGTTCGGCGGCGTCGGCGCGCAGACGCTCGATGCGGGCCACGACCTCGTCGCGCGTGCGCAGGCCGATCTCGGGTCCGGCGCCCGCCATCGGATCGGCGGCGGCCAGCACCGCCTCGCGCCCCGCCGGCGCTGGGCGTCTGCCGCAGAGACGGTCGAGCAGGGACCGGAAACGGCGCGGCCGCCAGAGATGCCGCAGGAGGGCGGCCTTGCGCGTCTCGGTCGTGGACAGTCCCGTGACCGCCGCCCTGAGGAGCCCGATATCCCCCGTCGCCGCGCGCAGCCCGAGCGGTGCGAGGATCCGGGAGAACAGTGCGAAGACCTCGGCATCGGCCGCGGCGCGATCGCTGCCGTCGAAAAGTTCGTAACCGACCTGCAAGTATTCCGACGCGCGCCGCGACCCGGCCTCCTGCTTGCGGAAGACCTCGCCTGCGTAGGTATAGCGGGCGGGATCGACGCCGGCGTCCATGTGCATCTGGACGACCGGCACCGTGAAGTCCGGCCGGAGCATCATCTCGCCCCTGAGCGGGTCGGACGTGACATAGGCCCGGCCCCGGACGTCCTCGCCGTAGAGATCGAGCAGCGTCTCGGCCGGCAGCAGGATGTCGGCCTCGACGACCTGTGCCCCGGCCGCTTCCAGGGCGGCGCGGAGGCGGAGCGCCTCGGCGCGTATCTCGGGTTTGCCGGGCATCAGCCCCGCCCGAGGACGCGGCGCACCTCGGCCACCATGTCCCCGCGGGGACACTCGAACTGCGCGGGCTGGTCCTTCCACTGCTCATGCGTCGCGGTCTCGGCGATCTTCGCGCCGAGGATCAGGTCCTTGACCTGCACGACGCCGCGCGCCTTCTCGTCCCCGCCCTCGATGATCGCCACGGGCGATCCCCGCCGGTCGGCGTACTTGAGCTGGTTGCCGAAGTTCCTTGGGTTGCCGAGATAGACCTCGGCCCGGATCCCCGCCGCGCGCAGTTCCGCCGCCATCGCCTGATAATCGGACATCCGGTCACGGTCCATGACGGTGACGACGACCGGACCTTCGGCGGTCGCGCCGATCCGGCCCTTCGCGCGCAGCGCGGCCAGCAGCCGGTCGACGCCGATGGAGATCCCCGTGGCCGGGACGGCCTGCCCGGTGAAGCGCTTGACGAGATCGTCGTAGCGCCCGCCGCCCGCCACGCTGCCGAACTGTCGCGGGCGGCCCTTCTCGTCGGTGATCTCGAAGGTCAGCTCGGCCTCGAAGACGGGGCCGGTGTAGTAGCCGAGGCCACGGACGACGGAGGGATCGATCACGATGCGGTCGGGGCCGTAGCCTTGGGCATCGAGGAGGGCGGCGATCTGTTCCAACTCATCCACGCCTTCCCTTCCGACCTCCGAATCCTGAACGAGGCCAGAGAGGTGAGAGAGGGCGATTCTGTTCCGGAACGCATAAGTGTCTAATGGGAAATCAAACCCACGACCGACCGGAGACTCATCTACTGCGGCCAGATTCATCCACTTGCCCCAATCGTCGCTTCTCGCAAGCGACGCGCTTTGAATGCCTGCCGCGACTAACTTGTTCTTCTCGGCCTCCCAGTCCACGAACGCGATGATGATATCTGATTGCTCGTGCCCGAGCCCCGCCCCCCTCGTGAAATCCCCGCTTTCGTCCTTCCGCCCCTCGCCCAGCAGCGCCCGCACCCCGTCAAGCCCCAGCCGGTCGAGCTTGTCGATCGCGCGCAACACGATGCCGCGCTCATGGTGGTGCTTGTCGGGGTCGCCGGGGTCGAGGATGCCCGCGACCTCCATCACCCCGTTCAGCACCTTCCGGTTGTTCACCCGGATGATGTAGTCCCCCCGCGGAATCCCCACGGTCTCCAGCGCGTCGGCCAGCATCGCGCAGATCTCGGCATCCGCCGCCACGCTCGCCGTGCCCACCGTGTCCGCATCGCATT
>CAYTBD010000263.1:0-4071 GCA_964435755.1 uncultured Rhodobacterales bacterium | reverse complement strand
CGCTGCACGAGAAGAAGTAGTACAGACCCGGCGCCGGCTCGGGCAGCACCAGCACGTCGGTGTCCGCAGCCATTATCGACTTTCCGCTGTCCGCAGCGGACACGTTGCCGCCACCGCTCATGTTAATGTAGTCGCTCGGCAGGCCGCCCCCGCCCCCGAGGGTCTCGTCGAGACGTGCGGTCGGGAGTTTGAGACTTGTACCTATCCGACGCGCGAGGATCATCGCGTCCATGTCGTTGACTGGCGGAGCCGACACGGAGAGCGTCACGACCGTCGGTCCCGGGACCGGCCAAGGGCGCGACGCGGCGACGTACAGGATCTCACCGTCCGCGATCACCTTGCTCCCGGCTGCGACCTGAAGCTCTCCGGCCTCCCTCGGGGTCGTGATCCTGATCGGGTCCGACCAGGAGAGGGTCCCCGTCGAGGCGTCCCACGAGGTCGTCTCCGGCCAGTCAACGATCAGCGACGAATTCCCCGCGATGACATCGATCCAGTCGTCAAGATCGATCGCGAACACGTCGTCGAACGCCACGAGGAACGGGTCCGTGAACTCGGCGGGCGTCCTCAATCCGGTTTTCGGGGTCGTCGCCATTCCTCAAACCTCCTCGTATTTCAGACGGAACTTGACCTCGTGTTCCCCTTCTAGGCGCCTCACGGGAGCGGAGAAATCCGTCCAGTTTCTGTGCTCGTCCTCTACGAGGATCCGACGCGCAAAGATGCTGTCGTTCACGAGGATCTCCATCACCCACCTGTAGTGTACCTTGGGCGGGAGAATCGTGCATCTCTGATAGTCGTCGGCGATCTCGGCGGCGGATTTCGCGCGCGGAACCAGCCTCATCTGATCGAACCTACCTATCAGGTCCGGGTCGGCGACCGTGATCGGAGCCCCGGGAGCGGGAGGCGCCGGGTCCATTCCCACACCTGCAAGCGTGACGTGGTAGGCTGGATCGTCGTTCACATAGAGCTTCAGGTCTTCGGCGGGAGGGAAAGCTGCGGTGTCGTAGACGAAGCTCAGGAGCGTCCATCCAGGCGTCATGGTGAACGTCGGCAGGGCAGCGTTCACCACCCCACCGCCGTTCCTGTGAGTCACCTGAGGATACCAGAACGGAGGGGGGCCACCCATCCCGCCAAACAGACCGAACGCGATCCCGTTCGTCGGCACGGGGTCGTCCTCAGAGACGAAGATCCAGGGGTTCACCCCCAAAGAAACCGGCCCCCCAGTGAAATCGATCCATACCTGAAACGTGTACTCCGTGAGGGGTGACGGCATCCACGGCGGTACGTTTTCACCGGAGAGATATCCGCCGCCGGCCGCCGGTATTTCTCTGCATCTCGTACCCAGTGGTGAGTAGGTCTCGTTGTTCACGAGTACGTCGGCCGCTCCCAGACTAAGACCGAAAGCGTTCCGCACCCTGTTGATCCCACCTTCGAAATCCTCGTCGAAGCGGAAGTGAAAGAGATCACCATCCATGACGAGGGCCGGCTCTGGCTGGTACTCCTCGATCTCCGGGCACAGACTTTCGAGGTTTGCGGAGACGAGATCGAACCCGTCGAGGTTCACGAGCTGTGACACCTCCGTGTAGTCCCCGGGCTCCAAGCGCGCGAGGTCGTCCGGTGACTCGCCGTCCCGCCCGAGAACGAAGACGCGATCGCCCCCGGCCGGTTCAAGGACCTCCGGAACGATCCGGCCCGATCTCACGCCTCGCTCGCGGTCCCACCTAGACATCAGGCCCTCAGCAGTTCGATGTGATCCGCGGCCGCCCTCCGCGAGATCGACTCTGCGATCCGGAAGCCGTAACCGGAGAAGCCCCCGACCAGCGGCTCCGATCCCGTGAGAGCGGCGAGAACGTCATCCGTGATCTCTGCCATCCCGTCGATCGCCGCCCAGCTTTGGTTCTGTACGTCGTGACCGCCCGTGAACGCGTTCCGGAAGACCTGAAGGGTGACGTCCCCGTTAGGCTGGGCGATCACGTCGAGCCGGAGGTGGATCCAGATGTCGTCCCCGACCTGAAACTGGTCGCTCGATCTCCTGAGGGAATTATCGTCGTCAGCTTCGGGGACCCCTTCGCTGATCAGTCCCTTCCTCAGCACGATCCGATACGGGTCTGCGTCCTCCAGGCCGAGGATGTACGCCTGGTCGTTGACGTCCGGCGGCGAGGATTGAGCGCCGAAGAACAGGAAGGGGCTGAACCCAGTGTTCCCAGCGCCACCGATTCGCTTGAGAGCGGCCCTGATCGAACCACCGGCCGTCATCGGGTTGAAGTCGGTCAAATCGACGAACTTCCCGTGGGCCCCCGTGACGGTCCCGTCGACTGAATTCCAGCCGTAAACGAAAGAACCACCACCGGGGGGCGGCGCGTAGTCGCCACCGGCGCCCGTGACACCTCTCCTGATCTCTGCCGTGGTCAGAGAGTTAGAAAGTTCGCCCCAATCTGCGTATCCCATGTCAATCAAGCCTCCCGGCAAACTTCTGGTTCGCCAATGATTACGGTCGTTTTCTGCCTGTTCACCAAAACCTTGACACCAAAATTACCAGTACCCATACTCCCCATCATGGCCGCACCAAAGAAAGCACAGCGCGTCCAACGACTGGATATCCACCTCGACCCGCCACTACTCGCCTGGCTCCGACTGGAGGCGCGGCGACTGGATTGCTCTATGTCCGAGGTCATTCGGCGGCTACTCCGCAAGGAAATGGATGCATGATCCTCGGCCAACGTATCCGGCTCGACCCCAACAACGTCCAAGCAACGTTCTTCAAGCGATGCGCTGGGGCGGCCCGCTTCACGTACAACCTTGGCCTCGCCCGCTGGCAAGAGATGTACGAGGCCGGCGAGAAGCCCAGCTGGCGCGAGATTAACGCAGAGGTCAATGCCAGGAAGAAGAACGATCTGTCCTGGCTGGCCGAATTGCCGTGGGCAGTCGCCAACAACGCTCTCTCCGATCTCGGCAATGCCTTCGCCCACTTCTTCCGTCGCGCAAAAACTGGTGGTACCAAGGTCGGCTACCCGAAATTCAAGTCCAAGAAGCATGCTAGGCCGGCCTTTGCCATCGAGGGCCGCGCCCTGGACTTTGACGGCCTCAAAGTCAAGATTCCTAAGATCGGCTGGGTTCGTACCCGCCAAGAACTTAGATTTCCCGGCAAGATCCTGTCCGCTAGATTCTCCAAGCGCGCCGGCCACTGGTACTTGTCTGTCCAAGTCGAAGTCGCCGAGTCCTGGGCCTACCCCCACCGCTGCGAAACCCAAGCTGCGGTGGGCATTGACCTGGGGCTCCGCGATCTCGCCGTGCTCTCTACCGGAGAGCGGGTCAAAGCGCCCAGAAGCCTGCGGGCTCACGAGCGAAAGCTCAGGAGGTTGAACAAAGAACTGGCCCGCCGCACGAAGGGCGGGAGGAACTGGCAAAAGACGAGGGCCAAGCTGGCGAAGTTGCATGAACGAATCGCCAACGTTCGGCATGCTGTTACCCACGAACTGACCGCCGATATCGTGCGGCGGTTCGGGATGGTCGGCGTCGAGGACCTGAACGTCGCCGGCATGGCTCGGGGGCTCCGGCTGGCGAAGTCCGTCGCGGATGCAGCTCCAGCAGAAGTGCTCCGGCAACTTGACTACAAGGCACCACTCGCTGGCAGCGTTGTGGTCAAGGCCGACCGCTGGTTCCCCTCGTCCAAGACCTGTTATGTCTGCGGCGTCGTCAGCAAGTCGCTTCCCCTCGGCGTGCGCCGGTGGACCTGCGAGGATTGTGGTGCCGAGCACGACCGCGACGAGAACGCCGCTAAGAATCTGAGAACCGTTGCCCTGACGGGGATAGCCTGCTGTCACGGGAGCGCTGGCGCCGACCCTCGGGTTGGCGTGGAACTCCCGCTTGGGCAGGAATCGAGTAGCTATGTTAACCAGTAGGTTCATGGTTTCAGTCTCGAATGGGATCGGGCCGAGCGTGGCGAACTTGAGCCGCTCGGAAACGTGGTCGGTGCTGCCGTCCAGACTGTCCGCGGTGCGTACCACCTCGCGAGCGGTCCACGGTGGGATAGCCGGTTCAAATCCAAAGGAGGAGTAGATGCGCAAGAGATAC
>CAYTBD010000262.1:0-4073 GCA_964435755.1 uncultured Rhodobacterales bacterium | reverse complement strand
CGAGCCCTTGCCGAACTGGCGTTCGATCTGCGCCAGCGCCGAATCGAGCGCCTTCTGCTTGTCGTTGTCCCGCTTGTCGCTCATGTCGAGAATGTTCGCCGTGGCCACTTTGGAGCTCCCTTATTCCATAGCCGCGGACGCGCGGCAATGACTGCTTGTGTTCGCCTCTTGTTCTCCGTCACCTTATGAGACCAAAAGAAGAACATTTCAACCGTGTTCTTGACGCAGCCTGCGCGCGGCACGGTTAAGGACGGGTTAGCGCGAAACCGTCAATGCATCTGCGCCTGAACGGTCGCGGTCAGATCGCTGAGCGAGAACGGCTTCGGCAGGAAGACCGAGTTCGGGATGCGGAGGCGGTTCTCCGCAAGGCTGTCCTCGGCATAGCCGGACACGAACACGACGCGCGTGCCGGGCCGCGTCTTCAGGGCCTTCGACACCCAGCTCGGCCCGTCCATGCCCGGCATGATGACATCGGTCACGAAGACGTCGACGGCGAGGCTTTCGTCCTCGAGCTTGGCCAGCGCCTCCTCCGCGCTCTCGGCCTCGACCACGGTGAAGCCGCGCAGGCGCAGGGCGCGCGACGCGAAGGCGCGAACCGGCGCCTCGTCCTCGACCAGAAGAACGAGCCCCTCGCCGGCCGGGGCGGGCGACGGGGGCGCCGGCTTCGGCGCCCGTTCGGCGACGGGCACGGATCGCTCGTGCGCGGCGAGAAAGACGGTGAAGGTGCTTCCGGAGCCGGGGATGCTGTCGGCGAAGATGTAGCCGCCGGTCTGCTTCACGATGCCGTAGGCGGTCGACAGGCCAAGGCCCGTCCCCTCCCCGGTTCGCTTCGTCGTGAAGAACGGCTCGAATATCTTCTGCAGCTTGTCGGGCGCGATGCCGACCCCTTCGTCGGCGACCGTCACGACGACGTATTCGCCCGGCGGGACCGTTGCCCGTTCGCGCCTGAGCGGCGCGACGAGCCGCCGGACGTCGGTGGAGATGGTGATCGTGCCGCCCGCCGGCATCGCGTCGCGGGCGTTGACCACGAGGTTCATCAGCACCTGTTCGAGCTGGCGCTTGTCGGCCCGCACCATCTTGAGGTCGGGATCGTGGTTCAGCGAGAGCAGGATCTTCTCTCCGACGAGCCGGTTGAGAAGATGCGCGAGCTCCGAAAGGGTGTCGCGCAGATCGAGCAACTGCGGCTGGAGCGTCTGCTTGCGCGAGTAGGCGAGAAGCTGGCTCACCAGGCTCGCCGCGCGGTTGGCGTTCTGGTTGATCTGCTCGAGATCGGCGTAGTCCGGATGCCCGGGATCGCGCTTCAGCAGGAGAAGGTCGCAATGCCCGCTGATCGCGGTGAGAAGGTTGTTGAAATCGTGGGCGATGCCGCCGGCGAGCTGGCCGATCGCCTGCATCTTCTGGCTCTGGACGAACTGGGCCTCGAGCGTCTTGAGCTCGGTCGCATCGTGCAGGACGGCGACGAGCGACACCCCGTCTCCGTCCTCGACCCGGCCGAGCGTGATCTGGAGGAAGACCTCCATCGCCGGCCGCGCCGCGCGCACGACCTCGGGCCGCGTGCTGCCGCGTCCTTTCGCGGCGTCCGCGAGCCAGTCGGAGACCGGGCGTCCGAGGCCGGTGACCAGTTCCGCGAGATTGGGACGCGCGCCATCCTCGATCTCGAGCAGGTCCCGCGCGAGGCGGTTGCACAGAAGGATCTCCCCGGAATCCGCCATGCGCAGCAGCGGCACCGGAAGCGCGTCGAACAGCATCCAGTCGGGCGAGGCGCACCCGCGCTCCGGCAGGATGCAGAGCTGGCGGCGCGCGGGCGATCCGCCCAGATCGACGACCGTCGCCGGAATGGGCCCGGATGCGGAGCGGATCGTGTGGACACCCCCCGGCCGCAAGGGAAGATCGGTCACGATCCGATCGAGCGCCGTCTCCCACCCCCCGGCAAGCCGTTTCATCGCGTCGTTCATCCAGAGCACCGTTCCCGCCGCCGAGACGGTGAGCATCGGCTGGGCCGATCCCGCCATCGCCGTCGCGAGGCTCCGGTCCGCGACATCCTCGATGCGCCAGAGGTGGCCCCCGGAGGCGAGGCCGCGGACCGATATCCGCGCATGGCCCTCCCCGTAGACCGCATCCTCCCGCGCGGTTCCCCGGATTCGGGAGGCCGCGAGAAGCCGGTCCAGGAGCTTCGGCGCCGACGCGACGTCGCGGCCGATGGCGGCGGCGAGCGTTTTGCCCGGGGCGTCGTCGTAGCGCGTGCGTGCCGCGGCGTTCTGTCCCGTGATCAGGCCGTCGGGACCGGTCGTGAAGCTCGGTGCGGCATCGTCCTCGACGAAGGCGGCGAGCGCGCCATCGGCGATCCGCCGGTCACGCGCGATGATGTTCTGCCCGAGCCGGGCCGCGGCGGCGAGCGCCGCGAGTGCGCCTGCGGCGGCGAAGAGCGGCACCACCGGCGCCATCGGGACCGTCCATCCGACCACCCCCAGCAGACCGGCGAGCCCCGCGAGACTCCCCGCCCGGCGACCGATCGGCGCGATCGCATGAAGGACGGACTGCCGCGCGGCGGCCAGATCTGACACTGTCGCCCCCAGTGCTGATTGCGTACGCGCTCATTTGGGCGCGCAAGGGTTAATTGCGGCTTAAGGCTGCCGTTATCGTTAAAGTTGTATACCGTATAATTCAGTTTCGCAAAAGGCGTGCATCATAGAAACCGTCACCGCCGTCGAGGGGCGTGAGACGGCGGTCTTGCATCAGTCGCCAGTCCGGGTTCCGCGCGAGGAACCGGTCGACCGCACCCCTGTTCTCGCTCCGCAGCAGCGAACAGGTCGCGTAGGCGAGGCATCCTCCGGCCCCCACCAGCTGTGCGGCCGCGTCGAGAACGGCGTCCTGAAGGCGGTTCAGATCCTCGAGCCGCTGCGGCGAAAGCCGCCACTTGGCCTCGGGCTGCCGGCGCCACGCGCCGCTGCCGGAGCACGGCGCGTCCGCGAGGACCAGATCGAAGGGGGCGAGCGCGGGAAGCCCCGCGGTTTCGGCGATGCGGATCTCCGCCCCCGCCCGCCGGGCGCGTCCGGGCAGGTCCGACATGCGGCGCGGATCGGCATCGTGGGCCACGACATCCGCCCCGAGCGCCGCGAGGGCGAGCGCCTTGCCGCCTCCTCCCGCGCAGTAGTCGAGAACCGACCGGCCGGACGCCACGGTCCCGAGCGCGTCGACCACGGCCTGCGACGCGGCGTCCTGCATCTCGACCAGACCCTCCCGGAACGCGGCTGAAGTCCGGACGCGGCGCGCGTTCGACACGACCTCGAGCGCCGTGGGCGACAGGACGTGCGGCACCGCCTCGATCCCGTCCCCGGCAAGCGACGCCATCGCCGCTGCGCGGCTGCCCTTGAGCAGGTTCGCCCGCAGGAAGACCGGCGCGCGGCGGCGCAGGATCTCCATGACGGGCGCGAAGTCGTCGCCGAGACTTTGCGTCAGGGGCTCCACGAGCCAGTCCTGGCAATCGAGGCGCACGGCTTCGGGCAGGTCTTCGCGCGCGGGCGGCCGAGCTGCCTCCCTCTCCGAAAGCGGGGGCGGCGCGTATCCGTCTCCCGTGAAGACCGCGGCCGGATCCTCACCGGCGTCGCGGAGCCGCCCGATCATGAGCGCCCGCCCGTCCTCGCCCCAGCCGAGGGCCGCGAAGGACCGCCGGCACCGGATCGCATCGAACACCTGGTCCCGGATCGCGGCGCGGTCGCCGCTGCCGGCGAAGCGGTGCGCGCGGGCCCAGGTCGTCAGGCACCGTTCCGCGGGTTCGCCCGCGCGCCAGCGATCGAGGATCTCGATGGCGGCGGCGACGCGCGCGGCGGGTGTCATGCGGGACCACGATCTGGTTTGACGGGCATCTCGGCAGGCGGGTTGGGGCAACTGCCGGACAGGTGCCGTGCCCTCCCCCGGCCGTCAAGCACGGATCGTGGCGCTTCCGGCGGTCAGCCGGAGGACCGGCCCTGGCCCGGGCCGCTGAAGAGCCACCGGATCACGCCGCCGATCGAGCGCCTCTGCCGCTCTCGGGACGTCCGGCCCGGCGCCGGATCGCCGGCGAGCCAGACCTC
>CAYTBD010000261.1:0-4074 GCA_964435755.1 uncultured Rhodobacterales bacterium | reverse complement strand
TCGTCTCGGCCGAGCCGCCGGGGAAGTCGCAGCGCGCCGTGCCGAAATCCGGCATGAAGAGCGTGTCGCCGACGAAGGCCGCGTCGCCGATCACGTAGGTGAGGCAGGCGGGCGTGTGGCCGGGCGTGTGCAGGACATCGCCGCGAAGCTGGCCGATGTGAAAACTGTCGCCCTCCGTGAAAAGCTGGTCGAACTGGCTGCCGTCGCGCTGGAACTCGGTGCCTTCGTTGAAGACCTTGCCGAACGTGTCCTGCACGATGGTGATGTTCTCGCCGATGCCGATCTTGCCGCCCAGCTTCTCCTGAAGATAGGGCGCGGCGGACAGGTGGTCGGCGTGGACGTGGGTTTCGAGCACCCATTCCACGTTCAGCCCCTCGGACCTCACGTGGTCGATGATCGCGTCGGCCGAGGACGTATCCGTGCGTCCGCTCGAGTAGTCGAAGTCGAGCACGCTGTCGATTATGGCCGCCGAACGCCCGTTCGGGTCGCGAACGACATAGGATACCGTATTCGTGGCGTCGTCGAAGAAAGCCTTGACGTGCGGTTTCATGGGTTCCTCCAGTGACCGAGTTGTTCTACATAATAGGGGGAAACTTAAACATTGCAATGTTGCCATGTAAAATCCGGGATGATAAGGGATGAAACCGGTGGAAACTGAGATTTCGCAGGAGCGCATGGCTCTCGCCGCAGAAGAAGCTGCTGGAATGCTGCGGGCCCTCTCCAACCCGTCGCGCCTGCTGATTCTATGCCAACTCGTCGAGCGCGAAAAGAGCGTTGGCGAGCTCGAGGATGCGCTCGACCTCGGCCAGGCCTATGTCAGCCAGCAGCTCGCCCGGCTTCGGGCAGAGGGACTGGTCGCCGCGACGAGGGAGGGGCGGGTGATGCGCTATCGCCTTGCCGACACCCGCATCACGCCTGTGATCGAGGCGCTCTACAACCAGTACTGCCCGCGCTGAGTGCCGCGATATCGGGCAGGCGGCGGAGAAGCGCCCAACGGCGGGGCGCTGCTGCGCGTTCACGGGAAAATTACGTCCTCGCCCCGACCCGGCGCGTCGCGCAGGGGTCATTCCATGCTACGGTCGCCCAACGGGTCTTTCCTCAGGGAGGCGATCTTGAAGGACATCTCGACCATCGACCCGATGATGGATGACATCGGCGCCATGATCGACGAAGCGCTGGCGAAGCCGGAACGCGCCGAGGCGATGAAAACCCGGATCCGCGCCCGGCTTGCCCGGCGGGCGCGCCCGGAGGCAGCGCCGGATCTGTCCTGCGAAGACGACCAGGACGACTTCTGGGAAAACGTCCCGATCTGAGGACGCGCCGCCATCCCCTTGACGTGCATCAAGGAACACCATCCGCTCGGAAGGGTAACCTTGCGCATCAACATGGGGAGGCCCGGATGAAGGATCTGAGGGACAGGGAGACCGGCCTGCGGTCGCGGCTTGGCGAGCTCGAAGCGCGTCTTCACGGCATCGAGGAGGAACTGGATTCCCACCAGTCCAAGGACTGGGAGGATCTGGCCACCGAGCGGGAAGAGGACGAGGTGCTGGAAGGCATGGGGCAGTCGGGGCTGGCCGAGATCGACGTGATCCGCGCCGCGCTGGCCCGAATCGAGGACGGAAGCTACGGGTTCTGCGTGAAGTGCGGCGAAAGGATCTCCGAGGAGCGCCTGGACGTGCTCCCGGCCACGCCGTTCTGCCGCAAATGCGCGGTCTGAGGTGAAGCCGCGGGGGCATGGCCGGGGCGCTCCCGCGCAACGGCGGGCCGAGCCTGTCGCGCCCTGACGGCCCGGAGACGCCCACGCCGCAGAGTGCGCCTAACCTCTGGCGCCGCGCCGCTCACCTCGGCTACAAGGTTGGCGAGGCGAGGCGGCACGCATCGGGGGGCGTGATGAGCGGACAGGTGCACTACCGGGTCGAGGATCGCGTCGCGGTCCTGACGATAGACAATCCCCCCGTCAACGCTCTGTCGCTTGCGGTCAGGAAGGCGCTGGTTGCGGGTGTCGGTCGGGCGCTCGCCGACGAGGTCGACGCGATCGTGATCATGGCGTCCGGCCGGACGTTTCCCGCCGGCGCCGACATCGCCGAATTCGGCAGGCCGCCCGAGGACCCGTGGCTGCCCGAGGTCTGCGCGACGGTCGAATCCTCGCCCAAGCCCGTCGTCGCCGCGATTCACGGCAATGCCCTGGGCGGCGGTCTGGAACTTGCGCTCGCCTGCCATTACCGGCTGGCCTCGGAGGAGGCGCGGGTCGGTCTGCCCGAAGTCACGCTCGGCATCGTTCCGGGGGCGGGCGGGACCCAGCGGGTGCCGCGCCTCGCCGGCGCGGAGTTCGCGCTCGACCTGATGATCCACGGCCGGTCGATCTCGGCCGACGAGGCGGCCGAGGCGGGCCTTCTCGACGGGGTCGTGGAGGGTGACCTCGAAGGCGCGGCGCTCGCCTTCGCCGAGCAGCTCGAGGAGGAGGATCTCGGCGCGCGCCCGACCTGCGAGGCGGCCGCGGGCTTCGCCGACCCCTCGGGCTACATGGCCGCCGTCGCGACGCGGAGAAAGGACCTCGCCGGCTCGCCGCTGGAGGCGCCGAAGCGGGTCATCGACTGCGTCGAGGCGGCGCTTCTGATGCCCTTCGACGTCGGAATGGCCTACGAGCGCGCCGCCTTCGACGACCTGGTGTCCTCCGATCAGTCCGCCGCATTGCGCCACATGTTCTTCGCGGAGCGCCGCGCCCCGCGGTTTCCCGGCCTCGAAGGGGCCGCGCCCTACAAGATCGGGCGCGTCGGCGTCGTCGGCGGCGGGACGATGGGGACCGGAATCGCGCTCGCGCTCCTCAACGGCGGGTTCGACGTGCGTCTTCTGGAACACGACGAAGGCGCGCTCGAGGATGCCGTGGCGCGGGTCGTCGACGGGATGGAGGCCGGCGTGAAGCGCGGGCGGCTCAGCGCCGCCGACCGGGACCGGCGGCTCGACCGGTTCTCGGGCGCCCTGGACTATGACGATCTTTCCGACTGCGACCTGGCGATCGAGGCCGTCGACGAGGATCTGACGGCGAAGAAGGCCGTCTTCGGGGCCCTCGACCGCGTGCTCGCCCCCGGCGCGATCATCGCGACGAACACCTCCCATATCGATGTCGACCTGCTGGCCGCCGGCACAAAGCGGCCCGCGAACGTGATCGGGCTGCATTTCTTCTCGCCCGCGCACGTGATGCGCCTGATCGAGATCGTGGTGGGCGCCGAAACCTCGCCCGATGTCGTGGCGAGCGCGGTGTCGCTTGCGAAATCCCTCGGCAAGATCCCGATCCGCGCCGAGGTCAGCGACGGCTTCGTGGCCAACCGGATGCTGCTCGCCTACCGCAAGGCGGCCGACGAGCTTCTCGAGGACGGCGCGTCGGTGGCCGAGGTCGACGCGGCCCTGCGGACCTTCGGCTTCCCGCTCGGTCCATTCCAGGCGGCCGATCTCGCGGGGCTCGACATCTCCTGGGAGCGGCGCAGGCGCCTCGCGCCGACGCGCGACCCCGAGGAGCGCTACGTCGCCATCGGCGACCTGCTCTGCGAGGCGGGACGCTACGGACAGAAGAACGGGCGCGGCTACTATCTCTACCGCCAGGGCAGCCGCGTGGGCGCGGAGGACCCGGAGGTCACGCGGCTGATCGCGCTCGAACGCAAGCGGAAGAACATCGCGCCGCGGCGGTTCGGACCCGACGAGATCGCCCGCCGCTGCCTGCTCGCGATGGTGAACGAGGGCGCCCGCCTGCTCGAGGACGGGGTGGCGCAGCGGCCATCCGACATCGACGTCGCGATGGTGCACGGCTTCGCCTTTCCGCGCTGGATCGGCGGGCCGATGCAATGGGCCGACCGCGAGGGGCTGCTGATGATCCGGGAAGACCTCAAGAAGCTCGTCGACGAGGATCCCGCGCTGTGGCGGCCGGCGGATCTGCTCTCCGATCTCATCAAGAACGGCAAGACCTTCGACAGCCTCAATCGCTAGGGGGCGCCACGCGCTGCAGGCCCGTCCCAGAGCGTCTCCGGCCCCTGCCTCCATCTGTCTGCAAATATCCTCGGGGGAGCGCGAGGGGCAGAC
>CAYTBD010000260.1:0-4100 GCA_964435755.1 uncultured Rhodobacterales bacterium | reverse complement strand
GACATGATGCTCCGCACGCAGCCGCCCGAGGTCTACGACCAGTGGGTCACCAACGAGATCCCGTTCGACGACCCCGCGGTCGTTGAGGCGATCGAGGAGTTCGGCTACTTCGCGCGCAACGACGACTACGTCGCCGGTGGCGCGGGCGCGGTCGCCTCGACCGACTTCCGCGATGCGCCGAAGGGCCTCTTCGACGCGCCTCCGCAGTGCTACATGCACCGCCAGGCGTCGTTCATCCCGGCCTTCTTCCCCGAAGGCACCGAGATCGGCGTCGACGTCGATTTCTTCTACTTCCCCGCCTACGAGGAGAAGGATCTCGGGCAGCCCGTGCTCGGCGCCGGCACGCTCTTCTCCGTCACCAACGAGTCGGACGGCGCGATGGCGCTCGTCGAGTTCCTCAAGACGCCGATCGCGCACGAGGTCTTCATGGCGCAGGAAGGCGGCGGCTTCCTGACCCCGCATACGGGCGTGAACACGGACCTCTACATCACCGACACGCGCCGGGCGCTTGGCGACGTCCTGCTGAACGCCACGACGTTCCGCTTCGACGGCTCCGACCTGATGCCGGGCGCCGTGGGCGCGGGCTCCTTCTGGACCGGCATGGTCGATTACACCGGCGGTGCCGACGCGTCCGAGGTCGCCTCGCAGATCCAGGACTCCTGGCCGTAAGAGCCGCGACCGGGCGCACCGCCCAGGGGACCGACAGGCGGGGCCGGCATGACGACCGGCCCCGCCGCAGACAACTTGCGGGGAGGACGGCATGAATCCGGTCATACAGGGCTTGATCACGATCGTGATCGGCGTCGGCGGCTGCATCGGGTACTTCTATTTTTCGAACCAGTTGCTGGACCGGGTCATCTTTCCGGCGAAGGGCGAGAACGCGGGGCGCAACATCAACCGCGCCAACCAGGTGCGACCCTGGCTCTTTCTCTTTCCGGCGATGTTCGCACTGGGTCTCTACCTCGCCTATCCCGTGGTCGAGACGCTGAGGCTGTCGCTCACCGACCGCACGCAGGGCGGCGCCTTCGTCGGCTTCGCCAACTACGAGCAGATGATGAGCGAGCCCAAGTTCTGGGAGGCGATGCGCAACAACATGCTGTGGCTCATCGTCGTGCCGGCGGTCTCGACGGCGTTCGGTCTCCTGGTGGCGCAGCTCACCGACCGGATCTCATGGGGCAATGTGGCGAAGTCGCTGATCTTCATGCCGATGGCGATCTCGTTCGTCGGCGCCTCGGTGATCTTCAAGCTGATCTACGAGGCCCGCGCCGCCGACCAGCCGCAGATCGGGGTTCTCAACGCGATGTGGCTGCAACTCGACGGTGGCTTCTGGGCGCTGCTGCTTCTCAAGATACTTCCCGTGATCGTGCTCCTCGGTTTCGCCGCCATCGTGGCCTACGTCGCGTGGATCTTCGTGAAGCCGCTCTGGACGCCAGGGCATGACCGTTCGGGCTGGCTGCTTCCGCTGAGGCTTCTGGTGGCGGCGGGCGGGATCTGGCTGATCTGGCTCTCGATCACCTCGATCATCGACGTTCTCACCTTCACGCCGACCTACGGCGAGCCGCAGCAGTGGCTGACGATCCCGTTCTGGAACAATTTCTTCCTGATGGCCGTGCTGATCTGGATCCAGACCGGCTTCGCCATGGTGATCCTGTCCGCCGCGCTCCGCGGCATCCCCGAGGAGACGGTCGAGGCGGCGATCGTGGACGGCGCCAACCCGTTCCAGGTCTTCTTCAAGATCAAGGTGCCCCAGATCATGCCGACGATCGTCGTGGTCTGGACGACGATCACGCTCGTCGTGCTCAAGATCTTCGACATCGTCTTCGCGATGACCAATGGCCAGTGGGGCACGCAGGTGCTCGCCAACTACATGTTCAACCAGCTGTTCGTCGCGAACGACTGGGGCGTGGGATCGGCGAGCGCGATCGTCATCATGATCCTCGTGTCGCCGATCCTGATCTGGAACGTCTACAACGCCCGCAAAGAAATGCGCTGAGGGGAGAGCGGAGATGGACAACATCGCAGGAACCAAGGCGCGCCTGACCTGGGCTGTGCATATCTCGGTCGGGCTTCTCGTGGCGCTGTGGCTTTTCCCGACGGTGGGACTGTTCGTGTCGTCCTTCCGCACCGCCGATCAGATCGCGACGTCGGGATGGTGGGCCTCGATGTTCCCGGCCGAGCAGAGCGAGGTCTACCGCACCGCGGACCCCGACGAGGCGCGGGTCCCCGACGGCGACATGTACGTCGTCTCGGGCAACATCTTCGAGGTGGCGGGGGAAGAGCCGAGGATCATCCGCGCCTGGGGCGTGTCCTCGCGCGACGTCGCCGCCTTCGACCTCGGCGAGACCGCCGACATGGGAGAGGGCGAGACGCTGACGCTGGAGGCCGGCGGGGATTATGTCTGGCGCGGCACCGACGACCAGATCAGCGGCCGCGGCCAGAGGGTCTTCGCGACCGTCACCGCGCCGCCGGAGTTCACGTTCGGCAACTACGAGCAGGTTCTGTTCTCGGGTGACGCGACCGACAGCATGGCGGGTGCCTTCTTCAACACGATGACGGTGACGATCCCCGCCACGATCATTCCGATCGTGATCGCGGCCTTCGCGGCCTACGCGCTCGCCTGGATGGACTTCCCCGGCCGCGCGCTCCTGATCGCGGCCGTCGTCGGCCTGCTCGTCGTCCCGCTCCAGCTCGCGCTCATTCCGCTGCTGCAGCTTCACAACAACATCGGCATCGGCAAGGGCTACCTGGGGGTGTGGCTCGCGCATACCGGGTTCGGGCTGCCGCTCGCGGTCTACCTTCTGCGAAACTACATGGTCGGCCTGCCCCGAGACATCATCGAGAATGCCAAGGTCGACGGCGCCACGGACTTCCAGATCTTCACCAAGATCATCCTGCCGCTGTCGTTCCCGGCGCTGGCGTCCTTCGCGATCTTCCAGTTCCTCTGGACCTGGAACGACCTGCTGGTGGCGCGGGTGTTCCTGATCGACGCGACCGGCGAGACGACGGTGATGACGAACCAGATCGTCGAGCTTCTGGGCACCCGGGGCGGCAACTGGGAGATCCTCGCGACCGCGGCCTTCGTGTCGATCGCGGTTCCGCTCGTCGTGTTCTTCGCCATGCAGCGGTACCTGGTGCGCGGCCTGCTGGCGGGCTCGGTGAAGTGACGGCGGGCCGGGACGGGCGTCCATGAACCTTCTCGACCCGATCATGGAGGCGCGACACCGCGAACCCGCCGACGCGGACTGGTGGCGCGGCGCGGTGATCTACCAGATCTATCCGCGCTCGTTCCAGGATTCGAACGGCGACGGCGTGGGGGATCTCGCGGGGATCATTCACCGCCTGCCGCATGTCTCGGAACTGGGTGTCGACGCCGTCTGGATCTCGCCGTTCTTCCGGTCGCCGATGCTCGACTTCGGCTATGACGTGTCCGACTACCGCGACGTCGATCCGCTCTTCGGCACGCTCGGCGATTTCGACGCGCTGATCGAACGCGCGCACGAATTGGGCCTGAAGGTGCTCATCGACCTCGTGCTCTCGCATACCTCCGAGATGCACCCCTGGTTCACCGAGAGCCGGTCCTCGCGCGAGAACGCGAAGGCCGACTGGTACGTCTGGGCGGACGCGAAGCTCGACGGAACGCCGCCGAACAACTGGCTTTCGGTCTTCGGCGGGCCGGCCTGGGAATGGGACGGGGAGCGGATGCAGTACTACATGCACAACTTCCTTCCCGAGCAGCCCGACCTGAACCTGCACAACGCGGAGGTCCAGGAGGAGCTTCTGGACGTCGCGCGCTACTGGCTCGACCGGGGCGTGTCGGGCTTCCGGCTCGATACCGTCAACTTCTACTTCCATGACAGGCAGCTGCGGGACAACCCGCCGATCGCCGAGGACCAGTGGAACGACAAGACCGCCCCGGCGGTGAACCCCTACAACTTCCAGGACCACCTCTACGACAAGACCCAGCCCGAGAATCTCGAGTTCCTGAAGCGCCTGCGGGCGCTGATGAACGAATACCCGGGCACGACGACGGTCGGCGAGGTGGGCGAGAGCCAGCGCGGGGCCGAGATCCAGGCCGAGTACACCGCGGACGGCGACAAGCT
>CAYTBD010000259.1:0-4108 GCA_964435755.1 uncultured Rhodobacterales bacterium | reverse complement strand
TTCGGGCCTACTCCCTTAGCAGGGGAGCGCCTTCGACCGCTCGGCCACGTCTCCGCTGCCGGGTATAGCCCGGTAAGTGACGGAGAAACAAGGGCAAACCCTCCCTTCCCCGCGTCGCACCGCGAGAGCGCCGAACCCCCTGAAATCACGCGATTTGCCGGCATTTGCCACCTCTGGCTGGCAAGAATCTGGCAGATTTTTTGGAGACTGGGCGCTCGCCATCCCGCTCGTTGGAGCACCTTGGCGTGAAATGCTGCGGAAGCCGCGCGGCCTGCTCGATGAGACCGACAGGCCGGCGAGGACCGATGTCTTCGATCACGGTCGTAACGAGAAGGTCGACGAGAGCGTCAGGCAGGCCTTCGAGCGCAACGACCGTCGCCACGACCGACAAGGTGGATAGGGCCTCCTGCATTTCGGAATACGCGGTCGCCGAGATGGCCGCGGGTTCATAGTCGGGATTGTCCGAAACGAAGCTGCGCCGGCCGGAGTCAGTCACACCGGCAATGACCACGTCGCAGTTGCGCGGAGAATCCGGTCTCGATCCGGGGCCGTTCGTGCTTCTTTGGGAACGGCAGATGATCTGGGACGACGCGTACGGCTGATGGCGACATTCACGACGAAAGAAGTTGAGGGCATGCGTCAGGTCGTCATCGATATCGCCGACGAGACGGTGCGCGTGCGTTCAGGCGCATTGTCCAACTACCAAGGCAACATCGCGTTCGTGCCGCGCCTGCCCAGTTTCGGCCATTTCCTTCGGACCATCATCAGCAGGGAAGCACGGGTGCGTCCGACCGACACCGGGACGGGTCGCGTGCCGCTGCAGCCGTCACTGAGCGGCTACCACGTCTTCGAGGCCTCGAGGGGCGAGCGCTGGATCCTCGAACCCGGCGTCTACTGGGCAAGCGATGGCAGCGTTGACGTCGGGTTCTACCGCGAGCGCTTCTGGCCGAGCCTGTGGGCCGGTGACGGTCTCCTGGTCTGGAAGTCGACGATCGAGGCCCCGGGCGCATCGCGATCAATGCGCCGGGTCCCGTAGAGACGATCGATGTCGAGGGCGGCGGATTTCGCGTGCAGGGCCGGCTCGTCCTGGGGAGGACAGAGGGCCTCAGATTCTCCTCCACTCGGTCGGCCCGCTTTCCCAGCAATCTCATCTCGGGCCAGTCGCGCCTCAGGGCCTTTTCCGGGACCGGCCGGATCCTCGTTTGCTGGACGCCGTACTGGAACCACCACATGTACACGCAGGTCACGGGCGGCGGTATCGAGGGATCCATGTTCGAGTGAGACAGCCTCGTCGGGTGGACCGCCTCATGAGCAGGGCAGTACTGACGGGCTGCCCGAAATGTCTTCATCCGTGTCGCTCAGACGCTATTCTCCCGTTACCTGTCCGTGCACCAGGCCCTGCAAAGAGCGTGGAGTAGAAGCGTAATGTCACCTGCTTCGGCGACGCCGTTCGGCATTGCCCCTTCATGACGTCTCGGTCTCTCCGCACGTGGCTCGGAGTGCTGGGGATCCTGGCGCTCGTGGTTGTCGTCGGCGCCTACTTCACGTCGATACAGCCCGGCGGCATATATCCTCCCGGTCCGGACGTCATGGAGCGGCTTCAGGAAGAGGCCGAGACTCCCGTCTTCGCCTATGGCAGCCTGACCAGTCCCGCTGTGCGCTTCGTTGTGACTTGGCGCATATCGGAGGCGAAGGAGGCGCACCTTCCCGGCTATCGCCGCGAAGACCGCAACATCGTCCCGGATGTCGGGGGCACGGTCGAGGGGATCGTCTTCGATGTCACTGCCCGCGAGTTGTACCGGCTCGACCTCTACGAGCGGGTCGGCGAGCGGTACGAGCGGATCCGCGTGACGCTGGCGGACGGGGAGACAGCCTGGGCATACCGCGCCCTCGAGTAGCGGAAGGATGCGCGGCACTGGGGTGAGCGGTTCCGGCGCATCCGCGCGGCGGCTTCGCCGACGAAAGACGGCCCGCGCACCGCCTCGTGATGTCGGGCCACGAAAGCGTGCGTTGACCCGTGATCGCCTGACAAGGGACGCTGCTTGTGACGGGATCGTGGAGTTCGTGCGCCAGACGCCTGCGCAGCGATCGATCCGACGGAAAAGGAGAGCCCTTGATGAAACGATACATTGGCGCGGTGCTGGCAGCGCTGGTTCTGGCGGCGGGTCCGGCCGCCGCCGATGGAATGCAGCCGCGCGATGGCTGGCAGGTCATCGCCACGGAAATGACCCACGCGACCTTGCTGGACCGGCTCATCGCGGCCGTGCCCGACGAGGGCATGGGCGTCGTCACCCAGGCGGGCCCCACGGGCGCGGCGCGTGCACGCGGCATCGAGATCCCGGAAAACCGCGTCATCGGCGTGTTCAACAACCGATACGCGGTGGATATTCTCGAACTCAGCACTGCTGCGATGATCGAGGCGCCGGTGCGCTTCTACGTGACCGAAAATCCCGACGACGGCACCGCCACGCTCAGTTGGAAGGAGCCCAGCTTCGTCTTCGCACCCTATGCCGACGAGGGCGGCGCGGCACTGGCCCAGCTGGCCGAAGAGCTTGACGCGCGCTTCGAGGCCATCGCCGCGCGCGCCACGGCCCCGTGAGCGCGGCGCCGCGCCGCGCGAGGTCGGCGTAATTGCCCCACCCACGCACCGTCGCGTCCGCGCGAATCTCCGGCAGAAGCCGCCAGCAGGAAAGCACAGACAGTGAAGTTTCTCGCATCCCGGCAGCACCATGTCAGAGTCCGGCCCACCGCCATGGCGGCGGCCCTCCTTTGCGCCGTCGCAGGCACCGGAGCACTGCCCATGACTGCCGCGGCCAACGCGCATGACGCCTGCACCTCGTCGGGTCCCGCGGCCGACATCACCGATGCGGACGCTGCGGCGCTCGGGGCGAAAGCATGAGGCATGGTATCCCGGGGATCAGCCAGAGCGGGCTCCGATCGAGCCGCGCCCATGCCCGGTTCGTGAAGCAGCCCGCCATCTCGGCCGCGGCGGCGAGGAGGTACCGATGAGCCTTATCGGGAGAGCTCCCCCGCGCGCCGGCGCGCGAGTTCTCTGTAGAGCGCCTCGCGTGTCACGCCGAGTTCCTCGGCAAGCTCCTGCCACCGCCCGCGGTCCGGCAGTCGGCCGTCCTCACCAAGCCAGACCTCCAGCCGCTCGGCCACGGTGCGCAGTCCGCGGATCTCGGCGCGGAGGCGTGCCGCCTGCAGGGCGCGGGAGAGACTCTGCGCCCAGCTCTCGGCAAGCGTAGCATCGCGGGAAAGGGCTGTCCGGAACTCGGACCGGGACACCATGGCGACCTCGGCCGGGGATCGAGCGACAGCATCGCAGTGGTAGACGTCCGACCAGACGGAGGCCTCCGCCAGAAGATCACCCGGCCCGGCACGGTGAAGGATCATCCGGCTTCCGCCCGCCCCGTGCCGGACCAGCATCACCTGACCCTTGCGCAGGAGGAAGATCTGCTCCACCGGGTCGCCGGCATGGAAAAGGAACTCGCTCGCGCCGAAAGCTCACGTGCTTGCCTCGGCGAATATCTGGTCAAGGCGGTCACGCATGATCGGTATCATATGCGCCGCGGGGCGTCCTGTGCCAGTCATTGCGAACCGAAAGAGGAGGTTTCCATGATCCGAAGCGCCGTCCTGATGGTCCTCCTGTCCTCACCCGTCCTTGCACAGGACCACGATCACACGCCTTACTCCGGTCTCGAGATGCGGGAAATCAAGAGCCTGTCGGAGGAGGATCTCGATGAACTGCGTCGCGGCGGCGGGTGGGGGCTCGCGCTGCCGGCCGAGCTGAACGGCGTGCCGGGGCCTGCGCATCTCCTCGAACTCCGCGACGAGATCGGGCTCAGTCCTGAACAGGTTGAACAGATCGAAACCATCCATGCCGAGATGAAGGTCGAGGCGCAGGAGGCCGGCGCGCGCTTCATCGAAGCCGAGCGGGCGATCGAGGTGGCCTTCCGCCAAGGAACGCCCGACGCGTCCCGGCTGCGCGCCCTTGTCGATGCGGCCGAGAGCACGCGCGCCGAGTTGCGCTTCATCCATCTCTCGCGCCACCTCTCGACGACGCCGCTCCTGACCGAAGACCAGATCGCCCGCTACAACCAGATCC
>CAYTBD010000258.1:0-4109 GCA_964435755.1 uncultured Rhodobacterales bacterium | reverse complement strand
ACGAGGTTCTTGCGCGGCTTCGCGCCATCGAGACGCGGCTGGAGGCGCGCGAGCGCGACCGGGACAGCGAAAGCGTCTGACGGCGATTATCTGGATTCCTTAATCCGGCCCGGCGTAGTAAGCTGACAAAAACAACGACCGGGCAGGGACATGAAGATCCTTCGGGCAGTATTTCTCATTGCGCTATGCGCGATCATCTCGGGCTGTGCGGCTCCGAGCAGGTTCAAGACCTATGACGGGCCCGAGGTCACGCGGCTTCTCGTCTACAAGGAAAGCCGGCGCATGTATCTCATGCACGACGATGCGGTGCTGAAGCACTACGACATCGACCTCGGCTTCGCGCCGGCCGGTCCCAAGGAGGTCGAAGGGGACGGGAAGACGCCGGAGGGCGACTTCTTCATCGATCGGAAGAACCCCAACAGCGATTTCCATCTGTCGCTCGGCATCTCCTATCCACAGCCGAACCACGTCATGGCAGCGCGCGAACTCGGGACCGGGGCCGGGGGAGACATCTTCATCCACGGCGGGCCGCGCCCCTTCACCGACCGGACAGGGCCCGATTGGACGGCGGGTTGTATCGCCGTCACGAACGAAGAGATCGAGGACATCTATGCGATGGTCCGCCTGGGCACGCCCATCAGCATCTATCCCTGAAGACCGCTCTCGCCCAGCACCAGGGTCCACCAGATTTTCCCGTTCGGCTCCTGAAACCAGGCGAATCCCATGTCCGTCGCGCGGCGGTCGAGAATGACGGACCGCGTTTCCGGCATCTCCATCCAGGCGGCAAGCGTCTCGAGCTCCGATTCGTAGCTTTCGGAAATGTTCTCGCCGAGCAGTCCGCCCTGATAGCCTGCACGCGCGACTCGATCGAGGGGAGAAGACCCGTCGGACCCGAAGTGCCAGGGGCGGTTCTGAATCGACATGTCGCGCGCATGCGTTGCCGCCGCGGCGCGCAGCCGCGGGTCGAGTTCGACCGGGCGCGCGCCGGCGGCCTGCCTCAGCGCATTCACGGAATCCAGCATCCGGAACTGGATGTCGTCCACGTCCCCCGCGCGGATCTGGTAGATCTGCGGCAGCGGCCGCCCGTCCGCGCCAAGTCTCGGGCCGGCCGGTGCGCATGCCGAAACCGCGACCAGGAGAACGATCACCGGCAGGAATAAACGCATCATCGCCCAGAACCTCGCTTTTGACAGAGCTTTACCGGCAACTTCCAAGGGGTTCAAACGCCTCCCGCGGAACTTCGCCGCCCTGACAGTGGTTTGATTTGCCAGTGCGGCTTTCCGGCACTAATGTCCGAGCCCGATTGGTGAGCCCTTCTTTGGAGTCTTGAAGATGACCGACAAGCGCAACAATCTGAGCCGTCGCCGGTTCCTGGGGACCGCAGCTGTCGCCGGAGGATCGCTTGCCATGCCCGCTTGGGGTCAGGGCGTGGATATGCCGGACACGGTCGAATTCAATCCTGAGCTTTCATCGACCGTGCGCCGCAACGCGTCAAGCTTCCGCGCGCTCGATTGGGAGCCCTACTTCGACAATCTCAGGAACGGAGCGATCCTCGTCGACATCACGTCGCGCGCGCTGCACTACTGGGCCGAGGATGGCGTAACATACCGTCTCTATCCCACCAGCGTTCCCCTCTCGGAGGATCTGACGCGTCGCGGCCGGACACGCGTCACGTTGAAGGACCCGGAACCGGACTGGCGTCCGACTCCCGCAATGAAACGGCGTAATCCGGAGTGGCCCGACTACGTGCCGCCAGGCCCGGAGAACCCGCTTGGGACGCGCGCGCTACACTTGTCCTGGACGTACTACCGCATCCATGGCACCCACGACACGCGCAAGATCGGGCGTCGTTCGTCCAACGGCTGCATCGGTCTCTACAACGAGCATATCGAACAGCTGTTCGGAATGGCCAAACTGGGCACACAGGTGTTGCTAATTTGACGACAAGCCCATGTTTCTACCGGAATTCTGCGCAAAGCAGATTTGCCTGCAGGAGCCGAAGCTGATTATAAGAGGCCACGAGGTACGGATCATGAATCCCGTCGCCGTCCTCATTTTGCCGGAGACGGGATAACCTTTGGAGGGAACCAATGAAGAAACTCGTTCTTGCCGCTGCCATTTCCGCCGCTGCGTCCACCGCCTTCGCTGGCGGCATGGCTGAGCCGGTGATGGAGCCGGAAATCATCGTCGAAGAAACCGCGGGCACCGCCGCGGGCGGACTCGTTGTTCCGCTGCTTCTTCTCGCGGTGATCGCTGCGGTCGCCTCGAACTAAGTTCAGGCACAAGTCAACGGAAGGGCGGCATTTCTGCCGCCCTTTTCGTTTGTGCCGGGATCCGTTCCGGAGTTCAGCCCACCCAGCCGCGGAGATTGTCGCCGATCACCTTCACCAGCGCCTCGATATGCGCATCGTCGTCGTTCAGGCAGGGTATGTAGGTGAAGCTCTCGCCGCCCGCTTCCTCGAAGCTCTCGCGAATCTCTTCGTTGATCTCTTCGAGCGTCTCGATGCAGTCGGCCGAGAAGGCCGGCGCGATGACGGCGATCCGCTTCTTCCCCGATTCGGCGAGGCGGGCGACTTCCTCGACGGTGTAGGGCTTGAGCCACTCCTCCGGTCCGAATCGACTCTGGAACGTGGTGACGATCTCGTCCTTGCCCCAGCCCAGCTTCTCCCGCAGGAGGCGCGTCGTCTTCTGACACTGGCAGTGGTAGGGATCGCCCTCCATCAGATAGCGCTTCGGCACCCCATGGTAGGAGGCGACGAGCACATCCGGCTTTTCGTCCATCTGCGCATAGGCGCGCTCAACGGACCGGGCGAGCGCTTCTATGTAGGTCGGGTCGTCGAAATAGGGTGGGACGGTACGAACCGTCGGCTGCCATTTCTCCTCGGTCAGCGAGCGGAAGAACTGATCGTTGGCCGTCGCTGTGGTGGCGCCTGCATACTGCGGATAGAGCGGGAAGAAGACGATCTTCTGACAGCCTTTCTCGGCCATCTCCCGAACCTTCGACCGGGTCGAGGGATTGCCGTAGCGCATGCAGAAATCAACGACGACGTCGTCGCCGTAGCGCTCGACAAGACGATCCCTGATCTTCGCCGTCTGCGACTTCGTGATTGTCATGAGGGGGCTTTCGCCGGCCTCCTCGTTCCAGATCGACTTGTACGCCGCGCCGGACGAAAACGGCCGCTTCGTGAGGATGACAAGCTGGAGAAGCGGTTGCCAGATCCAGGGGCTGTAGTCGATCACCCGGCGGTCCGACAGGAACTCGTTCAGATAGCGCCGCATCGACCAGTAGTCGTAGCCGTCCGGGGTGCCGAGATTGGCAAGAAGCACGCCAACGCGCTGGCGCGGGACCGGCGGATGATCTGCCGGCAGGTGCGACACCTCGGCCGCTGTGTTGGCTTCCGTATGCGTCATATCGCGCTGAGACTTTGCATCCAGCATCTTAAGGTCCCGCTCGGGTAAGGGAAATCAACTTCGTTGGGGACATATACGGATTTCGCTCAGGGTCAATCTTTGGGCGGCCGGGTCGTGTCCCCGGCAGGAAACTCTGGTGTTCCGAGCGCATCGGCGAGGCGTGCCCTGGCGGATCCCGGCCGCAGCGGCTTCGGCTGTGTGTCCGACGGCGCCCAGCCCGTCAGGAACACCAGGTCGAAGGTTGCCCGCACCCGCCCGTCTTCGGTCTGAAACGCGCCAGAATAGACACGCATTGCCTCTGCGAAGAGCGCGCGTCTCGACGGCTTGCGATCCCGCTGCGCAAGGGCGTTCGTTTCGCCCATCGCGCGCAGGTCACGCACCAGCGACAGCAGAGAGTCGTATGTCGCGGTCTGCGTCAGCGTGTCCGCAACCGGCAGCGCGAAGCCCGCCCGCTGAAGAAGCGCGCCGAGATCGCGCACTTCGCCCATCGGCAGCACCCGCGGGGACAATCCTCCGCTGACGGCGACCTCGGCCTCCGCAAGCGCGGCCCGCAACTCCGACAGGGTGTTTCCTCCGAACGCGACACAGAGGAAAAGGCCATCGGGCCGAAGCGCCCGGCGCGCCTGCACAAGCTGGCCGACCGGATCGTTCGCCCAGTGCAGCGACATCGCATGCACCACGAGGTCGTGTGCGCCCTC
>CAYTBD010000257.1:0-4128 GCA_964435755.1 uncultured Rhodobacterales bacterium | reverse complement strand
GGCGACGGCCGATCACGGCTATCTCGACGTGCAGACCCGCCCCGAGCGGCGGAACGCCGTGAAGGTGCTGCTCTTCCTCGACATCGGCGGGTCGATGGACCCGCATGTGAAGGTCGTGGAAGAGCTGTTCTCGGCCGCGCGGTCGGAGTTCAAGCACCTCGAGCACGTCTATTTCCACAACTGCCTCTACGAGGGGGTCTGGCGCGACAACAGGCGGCGGTGGGACGCGCAGACGCCGACCTGGGACCTGCTGCACACCTACGGGCCGGACTGGAAGTGCATCTTCGTCGGCGACGCGTCGATGAGCCCCTACGAGATCGCCATGCCGGGGGGTGCCAACGAGCACTGGAACGCGGAAGCGGGGCAGACCTGGCTCGCCCGGGCGCGCGACCAGTGGCCAAACTGCCTCTGGATCAATCCGGTGCCGGAGGCGCATTGGGACTGGACACCGTCGATCGGGATGATCCGCGAGATCTTCGGCGGGGAGCGGATGGTGCCGATGACGCTGTCGGGGATCGAGCGCGGCATGAAGATGCTCGGACGGTGATCGGACCCCGACGAACCGGCACCTGTGGCGGCTGGCGGGCGCGCACCGCGTCAGAGTGGTGCCGGCGGTTCAGTCTCCGGGCTGGCGCGCCCGCTCCCGCTTTGCCAACTCCTCGAGCAGACGCTGAAATCTCTCCTCGGTCTGTCGAGGCACCGCGCGGAAGGCGCGTTTCAGAGTCTCTTCGAGGAGTTCCTTGTTCTCTTGCTCATAGTCCACCATGACCCACATTTATCCACAGGATTATCCACAACATGCCCCCGAACTGCGGCCGGAGGGGAGTGGTTCCGGCAGGACACGGTGAAATGCGGTTTTGTGACGGTACTGCAACAATACGTTATCCTGCGCGGCAGCGGCCGCAAGCATTGCCGAAAGCGTCCCGTCGCCCCATATTTCTCCCATGCTGAAGTTCACCCCTCTCCTTCTCGCGATCCTCTACGCCCTCGCCATGTACCGCTTCTCGGTCTGGCGCACGCGGCGCGAGCTCGACGATAAATCCACCGAACTCGCCGACCCGATGCTGAAGGTCCTGACCGACCGGATGGCGGCGGCGCTCGATCTGCCGAAGATCCGGGTCCACATCTACGAGATCGACCCCGTGAACGGCCTCGCGGCGCCGGACGGCCGCATCTTCATCACGCGCGGGTTCTACCGCAAGTATCGCAACGGCGAGGTTTCGGCCGACGAAATGGCAAGCGTCATCGCGCACGAGTTGGGCCACGTGGCGCTGGGGCATTCGCGGCGGCGGATGATCGACTTCTCGGGGCAGAACGCGCTCCGCACGGCGCTGGCCATGATCCTGTCGCGGTTTCTGCCGGGCATCGGCATCCTGATCGCGAACGGGCTGACCACGCTGCTCGCGGCCCGGCTTTCGCGGTCGGACGAGTACGAGGCGGATGCCTACGCCGCGGCGCTGCTCACGAAATCCGGGATCGGGACCGCCTCGCAGAAGTCGCTCTTCGAGAAACTGGAAAAGCTGACGCAGTCGCGGTCGGGCGCGGCGCCCGCATGGCTCATGAGCCACCCCAAGACCGGTGAGCGGATCAAGGCGATCGAGGCGCTCGAAACGAAGTGGTCGGCGGCGCTCGAGACAAACGAAACCTAAGACGACAGCGCTTTTCCGAGACGGGGGAGCTTCGCGCGCTTGAGAAGGGCGCGCAACGGCAGGGTTTCGCCGGAAAGACGCTCCGCCTCGGCATGGACGCGCTCGACCGTGGCGCGGACGGCGCCGGGCGACCGGTCCAGCGCGTCGAGCAGGAACGCATCCGGATGACGCAGCAGGATCGCCTCGGCATCCAGCGCGCGAGGTGGAAAATCCCGGACGTTGAGGGTCAGGAGCAGGTCGGCGCCGCCGTCGACCGCGGCGGCGAGGACGTGGACGTCATCGGGATCGGGCAGCCAGAGGCGCGCCTCGGTCGCCGGGTCCACGGCGACATCCGCCTCGGGCCAGCGCGCCCGGACGAGCGCGATCTCGCCCCGCGCGACCGCCTCCTGCCCCGCCCCGAGCTTCGCCGCGGCCCGGGCCCATTCCTCGAGGATGCGCGGGGACCACAGAGGGACGAAGTCCCCGGTCGCGGCGAGGCCCAGAACGATTTCGCGCAGCACCGTCGGGTAGAGGACGCAGGCGTCGAGCAGCACCCTCATCCGTCGAGCCGGAACGCGAGCGCCTTGAGATAGCCGGACTCCGCCAGTTGCGGGAGTTGCGGGTGGTCGGGGCCGGCGAATCCCGTACGGATGATCTGCGCACGGCGCCCCGCCCGGCCGATGCCGCGGGCCGACGCGGAGCGGAACCGCGCAAGGTCGGCGGCGTGGGAGCAGGAGCAGAGCACGAGGTAGCCGCCCGGCGCGACCAGCGCGGCGGCGAGGCGCGCGATGCGCTCGTAGGCGCGCAGCCCGGCCTCGAGCGCCTGTTTCGAGGGCGCGAAGGCGGGCGGGTCGCAGACGACGAGGCCGAACCGATCGGGGCCGGCTGCCAGCGCCTCCATGACCGCGAAGGCGTCGCCCCGTTCGGTCGCGAAGCGGTCCGCGACGCCGGTGCGCGCGGCGCCCGCGGCCGCGAGGTCGAGCGCGGGCGCGGAGGAATCGACGGCGAGCGCGCTGGCCGCGCCGGCCGCGAGGGCGGCGAGCGAGAACCCCCCGACATGGGCGAAGACGTCGAGCACGCGGGCGTCCCGCGCCAGCGAGGCGGCGAAGGCGTGGTTCGGGCGCTGGTCGTAGTAGAGGCCGGTCTTCTGCCCGCCCGCAAGGTCGGCGAGGTAGGTGGCGCCGTTCATCGGCACCTCGACCGGACCCTCGAGTGCCCCCTGCAAGATGGCGGTCACGTCATCGAGACCTTCGAGGGACCGCGCGCGGCCTGTCGCGTTCTTGACCACGGTGGCGACGCCGGTGACCTCGACCAATGCCTGCGCGAGATCGTCGAAACGCGTGTCCGCCCAGGCGGCATTGGGCTGCACCACGGCGGCGTCGCCGAAGCGGTCGATCACGACGCCCGGCAGTCCGTCGGCCTCGGCATGGACGAGCCGGTAGAAGGGCCGGGAGAACAGGCGCTCGCGGTGCGCCAGCGCGGTGCGCAGGCGGTCGCGGAACCAGCCCGCGTCGATCTCCGCCGCGGGATCGGGGTCGAGCATGCGGCAGATGATCTTCGACGTCGGGTTGACGCCGACGAGGCCCATGGGGCGGCGCTCGGCATCCTCGAGGACCGCGAGCGTTCCGGGCGCGAGGGCGCGGGTCCGGCGGTCGGTCACAAGCTCGTTGGCGTAGACCCAGGGAAAGCCGTGCCGGATCGCCTGCGCCGCGGCCTTCGGGCCGAGGCGCACGGTCGGGCGGGCGGGAGAGGGTCCGGACAGGGCGGTCATGTCCGCCCCTTATCCGGTTTCCCCTGCCGCGAAAAGGCGGCTCAGGCCGTGCGCGCGGCGCGGCCCGAGAAAAGCGCCGCGACGCGGCGGCGCAGGCCGGCGAAGGCGTCGCGCAGGACTTCGGCGCGAAGCCTGCGGGCCTCGGATTCGATCCGGTAGAGTTCGGACTGCGAGATGTTCAGGCGATATTCCATTGTCTGCTCCGTGGGTTGGACATATTTCCTCCCGTTGCAGCCTACTTAGGTCAGCGCACCTGCCCCAACCACAGACGATCCGGAATACCCGCCATGCAGGAGATGCAGTCACCCGGCCGACGCGGCGGGTGGTCTGGTTAGCGCTAACATGTTAGGAACGGCGCAGACCGGCCTGCATTGTTCCGGGAGGAGAATCGCATGTCCCTGAACGACACCATCGCCCGCGTGACCGATCGCATCGTCGAGAGGAGCCGCGGACCGCGCACGACCTATCTCGACCGGATGGCGCAGCTCGCCGAGGAGGGACCGCGCCGCGCGCATCTCTCCTGCGGGAACCTCGCCCATGCCTATGCCGCCTCGGGCGACGACAAGGCGACGCTGTCGTCCGACCGCGCGCCGAACCTCGGGATCGTGACCGCCTACAACGACATGCTGTCGGCGCACCAGCCGTTCGAGACCTTTCCCGCCCGGATCAAGGCGGCCGCCCGGTCGGTCGGCGCCACGGCGCAGGTCGCGGGCGGCGTGCCGGCGATGT
>CAYTBD010000256.1:0-4139 GCA_964435755.1 uncultured Rhodobacterales bacterium | reverse complement strand
CCTGAAGAACTTCCTCGACAACCTCGTCAACTGGGAGAACGTGGCGAGCCGGATGTAGAGACAGGCTTTCCCGGACGCCGCGGGCCCGCCCGCGGCGTTTTTCGTCTTGCCGCGTCCCTGCCGGGCAGCGGGGAACGACGTGCGCAAAGGCAGCGCCGCTCCGATACCCGCCGAATGCGCGGAACCGGCAACCAGCCCTGCGCATTTCTTCTCCAGAGAGACACAGCGGAGACGAAAGATGGCAGAGCGGAAGAAATCCCACGACCACGCGCGAGACACCGAACGGTTCACAGAGGCCCCCGAAACGCGGGGGCAGCAGGGCCGGTCGCAGGGGAACCTCGAACGCGACGTGGGGACCCGGGACGAAGAGAAGCGAGCCGAGAAGGGCGACGCGGGCGTCACCCGCGTCACCAAGGAAGATGAAAAGGGCGGTCGCCGTCTCGGCGCGTACCACGTCACCGGAAAGCAGAAATGACCGCACTGACAAACGGCACCTGGGTCCTCATCGCCGATGGTGAGAGGGCGTTGTTCCTCGAGAACGTCACCGACGACGAGAATCCGAACCTTCGCGTCTGGCGCGAACAGGACCATCCCAATCCGCCGGACCGGGAGCAGTCCGCGAACCGGCCCGGCCGCTACAAGGACTCCGGGATCGACAGTCGCGGCGCCCCCGGCGGACGCGACAATTCGCCGGGGCAGCGCTCCGCGTTTCAGGAAACCGACTGGCATGTTCTGGAGAAGCACCGCTTCGCGGACGAACTGGCGGAGACGCTCTACAAGTACGCGCACAGGAACGCCTTCGACCGGATCGTCCTGGTGGCCGCGCCCCGGGTGCTCGGCGATCTGAGGGCCAAGCTGCACTCCGAGGTCGCCGACAGGGTGGTGGCGGAGGTGCCCAAGACCCTGACGAACCATCCGGTGGAGGAGATCGAGCGGCTGATCGTCTCCGAGCTGCACGCCTAGGCGTGGGTCGCGCAGGAGCGGAGCGGTCGCGCCGTGAGTGCGACGCGGCGCGAGACCTTCTTAGGATGGGCGCGCGAGCGCGGTGTCGATGATGGTCATCGCGTCCTCCGCCGTCCCGGCCACCTCGAAGAGCGCGCGGAGGCTCGTGTCGGCGAAGCCTTCGGCAATGACGTGGTCGATCAGCGCGAGGAGCGGCCCCCAGTAGCCGTCGGTATCGAGCAGCACGATCTTCTTGGCATGCAGCCCCAGTTGCGCCCAGGTCAGAACCTCGAAGAATTCGTCCAGCGAGCCGGCCCCGCCGGGCAGGACCACCGTCGCGTGCGAATTCATGAACATCACCTTCTTGCGCTCGTGCATGTTCTCGGTCACGACGAACCGAGTAAGGTCGCGCTTGCCGACCTCGCGGTCGAGGAGATGCTGCGGGATCACCCCGAGCGTGTTGCCGCCCCGGGCCTGGGCCGCACCGGCGACGATGCCCATCAGGCCGACGTCTCCCGCGCCGTAGACGAGTTGCCATCCCCGCTCGGCGATCAGCGACCCGAGCCGCTCCGCCGCCGCGCGATAGGCGGGGCGTGCCCCGAAGCGCGAGCCGCAGTAGACGCATATTGCAGGCGTGGTGGGTGTCATGGGACAAGCGCCTCAACAAAAAGCCGTTTTGACCGGTGATATCCCTGTTGCTATTGTCCCTCAAGCGCCGCAGGGGAACAAAGCGGCTACCTGGGGAGCTTGGATCATGACGGGCATGTCGGGATGAACCTGAACGCCAGAGCGCTGAGCGTGCTTGTGATCGCGCTCGCGCTGTTGTTCGGCGGCCTCTATCTCTCGAGGGGGACCGGCCCGGCCGAGCCCGATGTCGCCGCCGACGAGGCCTCGGAGCCGTCCGCCGTGCCGGAGGAGGGCGGAGGCGAGGCCGCTGCCCTCGACAGGCCCGAACCCGCCGCCGAAGCGACGCCGGACCCCGATCCGGCCCCGTCCGCCGTTCCCGAAACGCCGGCACCTCCGACGTTCGACGTGGTGCGCGTGGAGCCCGACGGAACCGCGGTGATCGCCGGCCGCGCCGCGCCCGGCTCACGCGTGCGCGTCGAGATCGACGGCGCGATCGCGGGCGAGGCCGACGCGGACGCGCGCGGCAATTTCGTGGCCCTGCTCGGGCTCGGAACCTCCCGGGCGCCGCGCGCGGTCGGATTGTCGTCTCGGGCGGAGGACGGAGGCGAGGTCGCATCGGACGAGACCGTGGTGCTCGGTCCGAGCCCCGACGCCGGGCCCCCTGAGGAGGACGGGTCCGCAGAGGGTCCGCAAGAGACCGCCGCAGCGCCCGCTCCGGCCGTGACGGGGACCGGGGCGGACGGCCCGCTCGCAGAGCCCGCCGCGCCGGGGCCGGCCGTGGAGGCGCCGCCCGAACTGGCCGACGCGACCTCAGATGCCTTGGCTGTCCCGGGGGAGTCGCCGCAACCGGACATGGACGTCCCGGCCGAAGCTGCGGGAGAGCGCCCCGGAGCCGCGCCGCCGGAACCGCCCGAGCCACCGGCGGTCGTTCTCTCCGACGCCGATGGTGTCCGCGTGCTGCAATCGGGCGCGACGCAGGCCCCCGACAATGTGACCGTCGACGCGATCTCCTACGACGAGACCGGAAACGTGATCCTCTCCGGCCGCGGGACCGGCGCGGGATCGGTCCGGGTCTACCTCGACAACAACCCGATCCTGTCGACCGGGATCGGCACCGACGGCGCGTGGCGCACGCCGCTCCCCGACATCGATACAGGGGTCTACACCCTGCGCGTCGACGAAATTGCCGAGGACGGGACCGTCGCGTCCCGGCTCGAGACGCCGTTCAAGCGCGAGCCTGTCCAGACGATCCTCGCGCTGGCCGAAGAAGAGGGCGACAGCGCGTTGCCGGTGCGGCTGGTGACGGTGCAGACCGGTAACACGCTCTGGGGCATCTCGCGGCGGGCCTATGGCGAGGGCACGCTCTACGTGCGCGTCTTCGAGGCGAACCGGACGCGAATCCGCGACCCCGATCTGATCTATCCGGGCCAGGTCTTCACCGTTCCGAACTGACCGGCACTGGCCATCCCCTCGATGCAGGATTACCTTGTCTGCCCCGGGCGTCTTCCGGGCGCGGCAGGAGCCACTCTTTGACCGATCAGGATTTCGCGAAAGAAGCGCGGGCGTCAGGCTGGCGCACGATCAGGAAGGTCGTTCCCTATCTCTGGCCCGAGGGGCAGGGCTGGGTGAAGCGGCGCGTCGTTTTCGCGATGATCTCGCTCGTCCTGGCCAAGCTCGTCTCCGTCGGGACGCCGTTCTTCTACAAGGCCGCCGTCGATGCCCTGAGCGAGGGCACGGTGACGCCGGCCTGGGCGCTGGGCGCCGGGGCCGTGGGGCTCACGGTCGCCTACGGCATGGCGCGGCTGATGAACGTGGGGTTCCAGCAACTGCGCGACGCGATCTTCGCGCGCGTGGGGCAGCGGGCGCTCCGGCAGCTCGCGCTCGAGACCTTCACGCACATCCACCGCCTGTCGCTGCGCTACCACATCACGCGGAAGACGGGCGGACTGTCCCGGATCATCGAGCGGGGCGTGAAGGGGGTCGAGTTCCTTCTCCGCTTCATGCTGTTCTCGATCGGACCGCTGGTTCTCGAGCTTGCGCTGACCGGCATCGTCCTCGCGCTGGTCTTCAACGTCTGGTACCTCGCGGTGCTCTTCGTCACCATCGCCGTCTACATCCAGTTCACCTTCAAGGTCACCGAATGGCGGGTGAAGATCCGCAAGGAGATGAACGATCAGGACACCGACGCGAACCAGAAGGCGATCGACAGTCTCCTGAACTTCGAGACGGTGAAGTATTTCGGCGCGGAGCGGCGCGAGGCCGACCGCTACGACCGGGCGATGGCGCTCTACGAGAAGGCGGCGGTCAAGACGAACTATTCGCTCGCCTTCCTCAACTTCGGCCAGTCTCTGCTCATCACCGCCGGCCTCGTGGTCGTCATGGTCATGGCGGCCGTGGGGGTTGCGAACGGGTCGCTCACCGTCGGCGACTTCGTGATGGTCAACGCCTACATGATCCAGATCACCATGCCGCTGAACCTGCTCGGCACGGTCTATCGCGAAATCCGCCAGAGCCTCGTCGACATGGGCGAGATGTTCGGCCTGCTCGACCAGCCCGCCGAGATCAGCGAC
>CAYTBD010000255.1:0-4146 GCA_964435755.1 uncultured Rhodobacterales bacterium | reverse complement strand
CCCGTCGTCAGCGCGGGCTGCGCGTCAGCCCAGCTCATCTGCGTGGGGTTCGCACCCATCGCCGAGAACATGTCGTTGAAGATCGGCGACCCGACGACCCGCATCTTCAGACCCGCCATGTCCTCGGGACGCCGGATCTCGGTCTTCGAGTTCGTCACCTCGCGGAACCCGTTCTCGGCCCACGCCAGCGGCACGACCCCGTTCTCGCCGAGGATCTCGAAGATCCGCTCGCCGACCGGACCCTGGGTCAGGGCGTCGAGCGCGGCGTAGTCGGGCATCAGGAACGGCAGCGAGAAGAGGTTGAGCTCCTTCACCTGCGGCGACCAGTTGATCGTTGACCCGACGGCCATGTCGATGATCCCGCGCCGCATCGCGGTGAATTCCCGCGTCTGGTCGCCCTGCACGAGCTGGACGCCGGGATACACCTTCATGTTGATCCGGCCGTCGGTGCGTTCGCCCACCAGTTCCACCCAGCGGTCGGCGGCAAGGCCCCATGGAAACGGTGCGGGCACGACGGTCGAGACCCGGTATTCGTCCTTGTAGTCCTGCGCCGCGACGGGCATCAGCCCGACCGTGACGAGCGCGGCCCCGGCCGCCATCAGCGTCTTCACGAAGTTCATCTTCTGTCTCCTCCCTTGGTGTTGTGGCAGCGCCCCCGCGACTGCCGGCTCATGAAGCCGGTACGGGCGACGTCATCGCCCGGACCGCTTCGACGATCTGTTCCTCCCGCACGCGCGCGCGGTCTTCGAGCGGTGGCGCATAGGCCACCGGAATACGGGGCGCGCCGAGCCGGCGCACCGCCGCCTTCAGGTGCCCGTGCAGCGCCTCCGCGACGCTTGCGGCGATCTCGGCCCCGAACCCTGCCACCGAGACGGCTTCCTGCACGACGAGAAGGCGCCCGGTCTTTTCCACGGACGACAGGACCGCATCGCGATCCCACGGCCAGAGCGTGCGCAGGTCGATCACTTCGACCTCGACACCCTCCGCGGCGAGCGTCCCCGCGGCGACGAGGCAGACGTGGCGCATCCCCGACCAGGTGACGAGCGTCAGGTCGCGGCCCGTGCGGGCGATCTCGGCCACTCCCAAGGGGACCAGATGCTCCCCGTCGGGAACGTCGCCCTCGAGCCCCCACAGGTTCTTGTGCTCCATGTAGACCACCGGATCGTCGCAGCGTATCGCGGACTTCAGGAGACCCAGGTTGTCGGCGGGTGTCGAGGGCGCGACCACGACGAGACCGGGGATATGCGCATACCAGGCCTCGAGCGACTGGGAATGCTGCGCGGCCGACGACCGCCACATGCCGACCGGTTCGCGCACGACGAGCGGCACGCGCATCTGCCCACCAAACATGAACCGGGCCTTCGCCGCCTGGTTGACCAGTTCGTCCACGGCGCAGAGCGCGAAGTCGGAAAAGCGCATCTCGACCACCGGGCGGGTGCCGGTCATCGCCGCGCCTACCGCCGCGCCCATGATGCAGGCCTCGGAAATGGGCGTGTCGGCGATGCGATCCTCCCCGAACATCTCCTGAAGTCCCCGGTACTGGCCGAAGACGCCGCCCCGGCCCAGATCTTCGCCCAACGCCCAGACGCGACCGTCACGCTCCATTTCCTCGACAAGGGCGCGCCGGCCCGCCTCCAGATAGGTCGTCTTGCCCATCAGAATGCCCTTTCGGCGGGATCGCCGACATCCTGCACATCGGCATATGCGGTCCCCGCCTCCGGCCAGTCGGCGGCCCGCGCGGCGTCGCGCACCTCGCGCATGTCCAGCCGGGCGACCTCACGCAGGTCGTCAAGCGCCGCATCCTGCACACCGGCAAGGCGCAGCGCCGCCTCGAGCCGGGCGATGGGGCAGCGCGCGCGCCACGCCTCGACCTCGGCCGGATCGCGATAGGTGGCCGGATCCACGGCGGTGTGACCGGTCATGCGGTAGGTCCGGCACTGCAGAAGCCGCGGCCCCTCCCCGCGCCGCGTCGCCGCGATCGCGGCCTGCGCGGCCGCGTCGACGGCCAGAACGTCGTTGCCATCAACCTCTTCCGCCGGGATGCCGAGGCTCTCGGCCCGCGCCACGGCCCCGGGTCCGCCGGTTAGCGAGCGGGTGCGCGTCGTGGCGGAATAGCCGTTGTCCTCGCAGACGAAGAGGACCGGCAGGTCGAACACCCGCGCCCAGTTCAGCCCTTCGAGGAACGGGCCGCGGTTGATGGCGCCGTCGCCGAAGATGCAGACCGCGACCTCGCCCGCCTTGCGGAGCTTCAGCGCATGGGCCGCGCCCACGCCGATGGGGATGTTCGCGCCGACGACGCCGTTGGCGCCGAGCATCCCGACGCCGAAATCGGCGATGTGCATGGAACCGCCCTTGCCGCCGCAGGTTCCGCCCGCCCGGCCGAAGAGCTCGAGCATCATCGCCCGCGGGTCGGCGCCCTTGGCGAGCGTATGCCCGTGGCCGCGATGCGTGGAAAGCAACAGGTCCGTCCGCCACAGGTTGGGGCAGATGCCGGCCGCGACGGCCTCCTGCCCGATGGAGGGATGGATGGCGCCGAGAACCAGCCCCTCGCGCTGGGAGTCGATGGCAAGCTCCTCGAACGCCCGTATCCTCCACATCAGCGACAGGATGGGCAGGAACCGGGCAGTATCGAGATTGGCGGGCGCGCGGCCTGCGCCGGGGTCGGGACCGTTCATGACAGCGCCTCCCGCGCCAGTTCCGTCTGCGCTGCGCCCTCGGCCTCGTCCCGGGACAGACGCCGGCCGAGTTCCCCGGCCTCGCGTGCGAGCAAAGCCACGAGTTCGGCGTCGCGCGGCGGCGCCATCCGTTCGCGGATCGCCGCGATGGACAGCGCCGCGACCGCGCGTCCGTCGGCATTCAGGACCGGCACCCCGACCGCCGCCATGGCGCTGACGATCCGCCCGTCGTTGATCGAGAAGCCGGCCGCGCGCGTGGCCGCGATCATCTCGCGCAGGGCGGGCATATCGAACCCGGAGAAGTCCCCGCGCGCGGCACCGTCGTCGCGCAGCACGCGCTCGACGTCGGCATCGTCCTGGAACGCCAGCAGCGCGAGCGACCCTGCGCCGACCCCCAGCGGACGCCGATCCCCGACGTCGAGGGTCAGCGTCCGGATCGGATAGGTGCCCGTCCTGCGGTCGACGCAGACCGCCTGATTCCCGTCGCGCACCGAGAGATACACCGTATCGCCGGTCTCCGCCGCAAGCCGCGTCAGGGCCGATCGAGCGAACTCGACGATCCGGAAATGCCGCGCCGAAGCGCCGAGGGCGTAGAGACTGTAGCCGAGCCGGTAGCGTTTGGCCGCGTCGTCAAACTCGACGAACCCGACCTCCGCCAGCGCCCGCAGAAGACGGTGCGCGGTGGCCTTGCCGAGATCGAGCACCGACGTCACCTCCGCCAGACGCAAGCCCTCTGGGGGACCATCGGCCAGCGCATGCAGCACGCGCGCGGCCCGGTCGATCATCCGGACCGAAGCTCCCCCGCTTTCAGGCATGTCGCGCAACTGTCATCGTCATGCGTGCACCAATGCGTTCCAATGAGCGGAACAAGAATGACGCTATTTTGGCACGCGCCTGCCTGTCAACGGCTGTTTCCGCGCCTCTGCCAGCGTGCACCCCGCGGCAATGGCGTCCTGCAGCGGGCGTTTCGTCGCCGATCTGATCGTCGCGCGTCGGCGATGGGGCCGCTGGCCTGACGATTAGACCTTCTCAATCGTCAGAAGGGAGGATCCCACGAAGGATCAAGAAACCACGCCGCTGCGCGAGCGCCGCGAGAGGTCGGAGATCACGGTGATGCTGCATTGCGCGGCGAAGAAGAGCTTCGCTTTGCGAGCGGCGGCGGCTTTCGGCTGACTTCGGTGAGAACCAAAAAAATTCGCCCTGATCGGATCAACGCCATTGTCGCCAGAGCGATGTCACCGTGAACTCGCGACCGGACCACGGGGGGCGACACACGCGGTTCGCCATCGACAGAGCCGTCTCAGACGCCAGCGCGAAGGCATCCAGTCATGATCGGTCGACCAGCCGTCCCCGCTGGTTCCCCGCGCCCGAAATCCCGGCTATTGCGGATCTATGGATATCGTTCTCGTCACCACTGTCATCGCGTCCCTGTTCCTCGTCATCGGCGCGGCGGAGCCGCTCGCCGCGCGCC
>CAYTBD010000254.1:1160-4166 GCA_964435755.1 uncultured Rhodobacterales bacterium | reverse complement strand
TGATCGAGGGCTGCACCCTGCCGATGCCGGGCGACCACAACGTGTCGAACGCGCTGGCCGCCGTCGCGGTCGCGCGGCACCTCGGCATGAAGGGGGCCGAGATCCGCGACGCGCTCGCGCAGTTCAAGGGCGTCAACCGGCGGTTCACGCAGGTGGGCGAAGTGAACGGCGTGAAGATCATCGACGATTACGGCCATCATCCGGTGGAGATCGCGGCGGTGCTGAAGGCCGCGCGGCAGGCCGTCGGCCCCGGCGCCCGCGTCATCGCCGTGCACCAGCCGCACCGGTACACGCGGCTGTCGTCGCTCTTCGAGGAGTTCTGCGGCTGCTTCAACGACGCCGACGTCGTGGGCATCGGCGAGGTCTATTCGGCCGGCGAGGATCCGATCCCGGGCGCGAGCCGCGACGACCTCGTGCAGGGTCTGATCCGCCACGGCCACCGCCACGCCCGCGCGATCCACGACGAGGACGACCTCGAACGCCTGGTGCGCGAGCAGAGCCAGCCGGGCGACATCGTCGTCTGCCTCGGCGCGGGCACGATCTCGGCCTGGGCCAACGGCCTGCCGGACCGCCTCGCGCAGGACACCGGCCCGGTCCGGGCGGCAAAATGAGCGCTCCGCTGGTCATCGCCTGCCTCTGGGTGATCGCCTCGGCGATCACCGCGATGCTGCCGATGCGCCGGCAGATGTTTCCCGGCATCGTGCTTCTGATCGTCGCGCCCGCGCTGATCGTCTGGATCGGCCAGGCGCACGGCTGGATCTGGACGGCCATCGGGCTCTTCGCCTTCGCCTCGATGTTCCGCAATCCGCTGCGCTACTTCCTCAACCGCGCGCTGGGCCGTCCGGTCGAGATCCCGCCCGAACTGCGGGACAGGATGCCATGACGCTGTCGCTGATCCTCGCGTGCCTCTGGGCGGTGGTGGCGAACGTCGCCGCGATGTTCCCCTCCAAGCGGAACCACTGGCCCGCCGCCTGGCTCCTGATCGCGGTCGGCATCCCGCTCCTGGGCTACGTGACCTACGAGAACGGGCCCTGGATCGGCCTCATCGCGCTCTTCGCGGGGGCGTCGATCCTGCGCTGGCCGGTGCGGTACCTGTTCGCCGGGCTGAAGCGGTCTCTCGCGCCCGGAGCGCGGACCGACGAATGACCGGACTGCCTCCCGTCCGCGGACGGTTGACCCCGGCTCGCCCGCTCGCCGATCTGACCTGGCTGCGCGTCGGCGGCCCGGCGGACTGGCTGTTCCAGCCGGCGGACGCGGAGGATCTTTCGGGTTTCCTCGCGGCCCTCGACCCGGCCGTGCCGGTCTTCCCGATGGGCGTGGGCTCCAACCTCATCGTGCGGGACGGCGGGATCCGGGGCGTGGTGGTCCGGCTGGGGCGCGGCTTCAACGGCATCGCCGTCGAGGGCGGGCGCGTCACGGCCGGGGCCGCCGCGCTCGACGCGCATGTGGCGAAGCGGGCGGCGGAGGCGGGACTGGACCTGACGTTCCTGCGGACGATTCCCGGCGCCATAGGCGGCGCCGTCGCGATGAACGCCGGCTGCTATGGGCGGTATGTCGCCGATGTCTTCGTCTCCGCCGAGGCGGTGACGCGAAGGGGGGAGCGGGTGACGCTGACCGCCCGGGACCTGACCTTCGGCTATCGCCGGTCGGATGTCCCCGCGGGGACGGTCGTGATTTCAGCGACTTTCGAGGCGTCGCGGGGCGATCCGGCGGCGCTCCTCGCGAAGATGGACGACCAGCTCGCGAGGCGCGACGAAACCCAGCCCACGAAGGACCGCACCGCCGGGTCGAGCTTCCGCAACCCCGCCGGCTACAGCTCGACGGGAGAGGCGTCCGATACCCACGAGCTGAAGGCCTGGAAGGTGATCGAGGACGCGGGGCTCAGGGGGGCGCGGCTGGGCGGCGCGGTGATGAACGACAAGCACCCGAACTTCCTCACCAACGCCGGCGGCGCGACGGCCGCCGACCTCGAAAATCTCGGCGAGATGGTCCGCGAAAAGGTATTCCATAACAGCGGGATTTCGTTAGAGTGGGAGATCATGCGCGTGGGCGAACCCGCGCAGGAATAACAGGCAGGCAGAGGGCCGGATACACGGCCCCGCAGAGCGAAGAAGTGGCGGGCATGTCGAGCAGGGCATCCCCCAAGGTGGCGGTTCTCATGGGCGGACCCTCGGCCGAGCGTGAGGTGTCGCTGTCGTCGGGTCGCGAGTGCGCGGCCGCCTTGCGGGCAGAAGGGTATGACGTGGTGGAGGTGGACGCCGGTCCGGACCTCTCGCAGCGCCTTTTGGAGATCGCCCCCGACGTCGCCTTCAACGCGCTCCACGGCCGCTGGGGAGAGGACGGCTGCGTGCAGGGCATGCTCGAATGGCTGCGCATCCCCTACACCCATTCCGGCGTGCTGGCCTCGGCGCTCGCGATGGACAAGCAGAAATCCAAGGCGGCCTATACCGCCGAAGGACTCCCGGTCGTCGAAAGCCTGCTGGCGTCCAAGGCCGAGGTCGCGGCGCGGCACCTGATGGCGCCGCCCTACGTCGTGAAGCCCAACAACGAAGGCTCGTCGGTCGGCGTCTATATCGTGGCGGACGATGCGGACGCGCCGCCGCAGCTGGCCGACGCGATGCCCGACATCGTGATGGTCGAGGCCTACGCGCCGGGACGGGAGCTGACGACCACCGTCATGGGCGACCGGGCGCTCGGCGTCACCGACATCCTCACCGACGGCTGGTACGACTACGACGCCAAGTACAGCCCCGGCGGGTCGCGCCACGAGATCCCCGCGAACGTCCCCGACGAGATCACCGGGGCCTGCCGCGACTACGCGCTGCGCGCCCATCGCTGCCTCGGCTGCCGGGGCGTGAGCCGCACCGATTTCCGCTGGGACGAGGCGAAGGGGACGCGCGGCCTCATCCTGCTCGAGACCAACACGCAGCCCGGCATGACTCCGACCTCGCTCGTGCCCGAACAGGCGGCGCACGAGGGCATCTCCTTCGGCGCGCTCTGCCGCTG
>CAYTBD010000254.1:0-1150 GCA_964435755.1 uncultured Rhodobacterales bacterium | reverse complement strand
CGCGATCCCGCGCCCTCGCGCCTCGCCTACCGGGTGCAGCGCTGGCTGCTCACGCCGCTCTTCCGCAAGGCGCTTCTCTGGGGGCTGCCTCTGGCCATCCTGGCGGGAAGCGGCGCGGCCTACGTCTCCGACGCGGCGCGGCGCGAGGCGATCGCCGCGGGCTTCGCCGAGCTTCGCCGCAGCATCGAGGAGCGGCCCGAGTTCATGGTCCGCCTGATGGCGATCGACGGGGCCTCGGGCGAGGTCGCCGAGGACATCCGCGAGATCGTGCCGGTGGACTTCCCGCTCAGCTCCTTCGATCTCGACCTGCCCGCGATCCGCGAACAGGTGCAGACGCTCGACGCCGTGGCGCGGGCGGAGGTGCGGATCCGCGCCGGCGGCGTCCTCCAGGTCGATATCGAGGAACGCGTCCCGGCGCTCGTCTGGCGGTCGCGGAACGGGCTCGAACTGATCGATGCCGAAGGCCGCCGCGTCGCCGCGCTGGGCGAGCGCATGGCGCGCGCGGATCTCCCCCTCGTCGCCGGACCCGGCGGGGACGCGGCCGCCGCGGAGGCGCTCGACCTTCTCGCGACCGCCGAGCCGGTCCGCGACCGTCTGCGCGGGCTCCTGCGCGTGGGCGAGCGGCGCTGGGACGTCGTGCTCGACCGCGACCAGCGCATCCTGCTGCCCGAACAGGGCGCCGTTTCCGCGCTTGAACAGGTGCTCGCGCTCGACGAGGCGCGGGACCTGCTCGAGCGCGACCTTCTCGTCGTCGACATGCGCCTGCCGCATCGTCCGACGCTTCGTCTCGCCGACCACGCGGTGGAGGAGCTTCGCCGCATCCGGTCCATTTCCTTCGGAGCTGACTGACACATGACCGACCTCTACCAGACCCAGCGCGCGATGCGGTCCATGCGACGGGCCGCGATGCAGCGTGGCGTGATCGCGGTGCTCGACATCGGGTCCTCCAAGATCGCCTGCCTGATCCTGCGCTTCGACGGGCCGCAGCAGTTCCCGGACGAGGCGGGGGTGGGCTCGCTCGCCGGGCAGTCGTCGTTCCGGGTGATCGGGGCCGCGACGACGCGGTCGCGGGGCGTCAAGCTGGGCGAGATCCACGCCATGCAGGAGCTGGCTGCGCCACTGGGTAAGCGGCATGCGCAGGATGAGTCAC
>CAYTBD010000253.1:0-4213 GCA_964435755.1 uncultured Rhodobacterales bacterium | reverse complement strand
TATTTGGGGACAGATGGAGGCGGCACGGGCGCGCGCAGGCTGTCGGGAAAGGAAAGGATATGGTCCACAGGATCGCTGTTCTCGGAGCCTCCGGCTATACCGGCGCGGAGCTCGTCCGGCTGATCGCCACGCATCCCTCGATGGAGATCGCGGCGCTTTCGGCGGACCGGAAGGCGGGGATGGCGATGGCGGAGGTCTACCCGCATCTCCGCCACCTCGATCTGCCCGGGCTCGTCACCATCGGGGAGATCGACTTCTCCGGCATCGACCTCGCCTTCTGCGCCCTGCCGCACGGCACGACGCAGGAGGTGGTGGCGGCGCTGCCCCGCGATCTGAGGATCGTCGATCTCTCGGCGGACTTCCGTCTGCGCGATCCCGCGGACTACCGGACGTGGTACGGCAAGCCGCATGCGGCGCCGGAGCTTCAGGCCGAGGCGGTCTACGGCCTCACCGAGTTCTACCGCGACGAGATCCGGGGCGCGCGCCTCGTCGCCGGGACGGGCTGCAACGCGGCCACAGGGCAGTTCGCGGTCCGGCCGCTGATCGAGGCGGGGGTGATCGACCTCGACGAGATCGTGATCGATCTCAAGGCCGCGGCCTCGGGGGCCGGGCGGTCGCTCAAGGAGCATCTGCTCTTCGCCGAGCTCTTCGAGAACGTGAAGGGCTACGCGCTGGGCGGGCTGCACCGGCACCTCGGCGAGTTCGACCAGGAGTTCTCGAAGGCGGCGGGGCGGGAGGTGCGCGTGCAGTTCACGCCGCATCTCGTCCCGGCCACGCGCGGCATCCTCGCGACGGTCTACCTGCGGGGAGATGCCGCAGAGATTCACAAGACGCTTCATGATGCCTATATTGACGAGATGTTCGTTCACGTTCTGCCGTTCGGAGAGGCGCCGCAGATGAAGGATGTCCGGGGTTCGAACCTGTGCCACATCGGGGTCGTGGGCGACCGCACCCCGGGACGGGCGCTGGTCGTCGCCACCCTCGACAACCTGACGAAAGGATCGTCGGGCCAGGCGGTGCAGAACGCGAACCTGATGCTGGGAGAGGACGAGGCGGCGGGGCTGATGCTCGCGCCGCTCTATCCGTGAGGGTCAGATGGCGGGATTGAAGAACCTCAAGAAGCGGCGGCGGGTGCAGGTGATCTTGCTCGCCACGGTGGCGCTGGCGGTGTCGACGGCGCTGGTGGGCTACGCGATGCGGGACGGGATCAACTTCTTCCGCTCTCCGAGCCAGGTCGCGGAGGCGCCGCCGGGGCCGACCGAGGTCTTCCGGATCGGCGGGCTGGTCGAGGCGGGCACCCTCAGGCGCGGGCAGGGCGAGACGATCACCTTCAGCGTGACCGACGGCGGCGCGTCCATTCCCGTCTCCTACAGGGGCGTCCTGCCGGACCTCTTCGGCGAGGGCGAGGGCATGGTGGGCACCGGCACCTACGCGAACGGCGTCTTTCAGGCCTCTGAAATCCTTGCGCGGCACGACGAGACCTACATGCCGGCGGAGGTGGTCGACGCGCTGAAGGAACAGGGCGTCTACCGGCACGCGGACGGTCAGTTACCGACGAATTAACCGTTCCGGGACAGGCTTTGCCCCGTCAATCGGGGAGAGGTCGGTGCGGTCGGTCGAAGACATAGCCGGTGAAATCATCGCCCGCGAAGGCGGCTTCGTGAACGATCCCGACGATCCAGGCGGGGCCACGAACCATGGCGTGACCATCCACACGATGCGGCGGCTGGGGCTGGATCTGACGGGCGACGGCCGCGTCACGGCCGCGGACGTGCGGCGGCTCTCCCCCGCTCGGGCGCGCGACATCTTCGTCGAGCACTATTTCCGGCGGCCCCGGATCGGGCGGCTCCCCGCGCCGGTCCAGCCCTCCGTCTTCGACATGTACGTCAACGCGGGCGCCAACGCGGTGCGGATCCTCCAGCGCCTGATCGGCGCCTTCGGGCATCCGGTCGCGGTCGACGGGATCATCGGACCCCTGACCGAGGCGGCGGCGGCGGCGGCCCGGCGCGACGCGCCCGACCATCTTTCCGACGCCTACGGCATCGCCCGGCGGAACTACTACTACGCCCTCGCCGACCGGCGCCCCGCCTCCCGCAAGTACGCCCGCCGCCGCGACGGCGGGAAGGGCGGCTGGATCGCGCGCGCCGAGGCGTTCATCGCGCCGCGCTTCCACCTGACCGAGGAGCAGCATCGCGCGAGGACGGCGTCATGGGACTGATCGACCGGCTGGTCGCGACCCTCTTCGGTGGCGGCAACGTCATCGCCGAGACGGCGGAGGTGTTCCGCGAGAACGCAGAGGCGCAGGCGTCCCGCGAGGCGGCGCTGTCCCATGCGGCGCTTGGGCAGTTCGCCGCCGAGTTCGGTGTCGAGCGCAGAGGGCGGTTCGACCGCGTCATGGACGCGCTGAACCGCGTGCCCCGGCCGGCGCTCGCGCTCGGCACGCTGGGGCTGTTCATCGCCGCGATGGTCGATCCGGTCTGGTTCGCGAGCCGGATGCAGGGGCTCGCCCTGGTTCCGGAACCGCTCTGGTGGCTCCTGGGCGCCATCGTGTCGTTCTATTTCGGCGCGCGGCACCAGGCCAAGGCGCAGGAGGTCCAGCGCTCCATCGCCGCGGCGCTGGCGAACGCTCCGGCGGTCACGCGCAACATCGCCGCGCTCCGCGCGCTGGAGGACGGGGCGGGGGAGCCCGCCATGGCCGGAGGCGCCGACACCGCGCCGGACGCGGAGACGACGCTCGCCGCGACCGCGCCCTCGCGGAACGCCGCGCTCGACGAATGGAAGCGGCTCCATGGCCGGTGACGCGCTCCTCGCGGCGGCGGCGGAGCACGGGCCCTGGGCGCTCCTCGTCTTCTACCTGCTCTGGCGCGACCTCCAGAAGGACCGCGCCACGCGCGACGTGCTCGACAAGAACACGGCGATCCTGATCGAGATGACGACGATGGTCCGCGAACGTCTGCCGCGGGGGCAGGGATGACGCTGGTATCGCTGCTCGACGACCTCCGGGCGATCCTCGCGGGTCGCAGGTTCGACCGGTCGGTTGCGCGGAACAGGCGCGCGGCCGCCCGGCTCGACGCGGCGGTGCGGGAGCTCCTGCGCGGATGAAACAGGCGCTCTGGCTCGTCGCCGCGACATCCGCGGCTTTCCTCGCCGTGCACGCGGGCTTCGGCTACCCGGCGGCCATCGGCATCGGCTACGGCGCGATCATGGTGATGTCCACGCTGATCGCGGCCACGTTCCTGTGGCTCTGGTGGCAGCGGACGACGCCGCTCGCGCTGGGGATGGCGATGAGCTGGGCCGGGACGGCGTCGGTGACCGGCTGGTGGTGGGCCGCCGCTCTCGCGGGCCGTCCCGAGGCGATGAGCGGCAACGGCGCGCTGCTGCCGTTCCTGTCGCTGCAGATCGCGGGCGCGGTCCTGCATTTCGACGTGATGCAGACCTCGATGGGCCTGCGCCGCCGGGTCTTCGTCCTGCCGGTTGTCGCGGCCTTCGCCGCCGGCGCCGCGGCGGCGGCCTTCACGAAGTCGTAATCGGCCCCGCGACACGCGGGCGCGGGCTATTGGCGGAGGGCGCGGGACCGGCTACTGTCCGGTCATGATAGTGGAACTCGGACATTTCGCGCTGATCCTCGCCTTCGTCGTGGCGCTGGTTCAGATGGTCGTGCCCCTCGTCGGCGCACACAGGGGCTGGCGGGGCTGGATGGCGGTGGGGGAACCCGCCGCGACCACGCAGTTCCTTCTGGTCCTGTTCTCCTTCGCGGCGCTGACCTGGGCCTTCGTGACCTCGGACTTCTCGCTCCGCCTGGTGACGCTCAACTCCCATACCGACAAGCCGATGCTCTACAAGATCACCGGCGTCTGGGGGAACCACGAGGGCTCCATGCTCCTGTGGGTGCTCATTCTGGCGCTTTTCGGCGCGATGGCGGGATGGTTCGGCGGAAACCTGCCCGACAGGCTGCGCGCCCGCGTCCTCGCGGTGCAGGCCTCCATCGGGGTCGCGTTCATCGCCTTCATCCTGTTCACGTCGAATCCGTTCTGGCGCCTCGAGGTGCCGCCCTTCAACGGGGAGGATCTCAACCCGCTGCTGCAGGATCCGGGCCTCGCGTTCCACCCGCCGTTCCTCTACGTCGGCTATGTCGGGCTCTCGATGTCGTTCTCCTTCGCGGTCGCGGCGCTGCTCGAGGGCCGGGTCGACGCCGCATGGGGCCGCTGGGTGC
>CAYTBD010000252.1:0-4223 GCA_964435755.1 uncultured Rhodobacterales bacterium | reverse complement strand
AGACGCTCACTACCCCCGTGCCCGGGCGGGCCGAGGTCGAGACGCTCCTGACCGCCGCCGCACGCTCCCCCGACCACGGCAAGCTCGAGCCGTGGCGCTTCGTCGTCCTGGCCCGCCCCGCGCTGGAGCGGCTCGCCGCCGCGGTGCCCGCGACCGGCGAGCGGCTCGGCCAGCCGCCCGAGGGCGTGGAGAAGATGACGCGTCAGTTCGCCGACGCGCATCTCGCCGTCGCCGTCATCGCCGCGCCGAAGGCGTCCGAGAAGATCCCCGAGATCGAACAGGTCCTTTCCGCCGGCGCCGTCTGCCTGGCGCTTCTCAACGCCGCCCTGGCGGCGGGCTGGGGCGCGAACTGGCTCACCGGCTGGGCCGTCCACGACCGGCACTTCGCCACGACCCACCTCGGTCTCGCCCCCGGTGAGTTCGTCGCCGGGATGATCCACATCGGCACCGAGACCGCGACGCCCCCGGACCGTCCCCGCCCGGACCTGCGCAGCATCACGGCCTGGGTCGAGGCATGATCCTAGACGCCCTCGCCCGCGGACTGGCCCAGCTTCCCGACCCACGCTTCCGACGGGTCCTGTTTCTCGGCATCGGCCTCACCATCGGGCTTCTCTTCGCGATCACGGTGCTCTTCGTCTGGCTCGTGGGCCTCTTCGTCCCCGACACGTTTTCGCTCCCCTGGATCGGCGAGATCGCCTGGATCGACGACGCGCTGTCCTGGGCGGTGGTCCCGCTCATGCTCGTGCTGTCGGTCTTCCTGATGGTTCCCGTCGCCTCGGCCTTCACCGGCATCTTCCTCGACGACGTGGCCGACGCCGTCGAGGCCCGGCACTACGCCGACCTCGGCCCGGCGCCGGCGGTGTCGCTCGCCGAGACGCTCAAGGACAGCGCGGGCTTTCTCGGCGTGATCGTCCTTGCGAACCTCGCCGCGCTCGTCCCCTACCTCCTGCTCGCGCCGCTTGCGCCGCTGATCTTCGTGGCGCTGAACGGATATCTTCTGGGACGCGAATACTTCCAGCTGATCGCGATGCGCAGGCTCGGCCGCGCCGGCGCGCGGGCGGCCCGCCGCCGCAACGCCGGGACGATCTGGCTCGCGGGCGCGATCATGGCGATCCCGCTCACGGTGCCGGTACTCAATCTCCTCGTCCCGATCGTCGGCGCGGCGACCTTCACGCACCTGTTCCACCGGCTCGAGGGCGGACGCGCCTGAGCCCGCGGCGTCAGGAGCCCATTCGGTTCATGAAATCGATGTCGCGCACGGTGATGACGCCAGACAGGATCACCCCCGCGATCACGGCCCAGACGACAAAGGCGATCAGCGTCACGAGACGCGCCTTCTTCCACATGTCGAGGTTCGCGGGCGCGCCCTCGGGCGTGCCGGGCTCCACCTCGCCGCGCTCGCCCTGCGTCTCCAGCCGGATCGGCAGGACGACGAAGAGCACCATGAACCAGATCACGAGGTAGAGAACGATCGCCGAGACGGGGCCCATCAGACCTGCTCCAGTTCGACGAGCGTGCCGGTGAAGTCCTTGGGATGCAGGAAGAGCACGGGCTTGCCATGCGCGCCGATCCTGGGCTCGCCGTCGCCCAGCACCCGGGCGCCCGCCATCGTCAGCCGGTCCCGCGCGGCCCCGATGTCCTCGACCTCGTAGCAGATGTGGTGGATGCCGCCGGAGGGGTTCTTTTCCAGAAAACCCTTGATCGGCGACGCCTCGCCCAGAGGATAGAGCAGCTCGATCTTCGTGTTCGGCAACTCGATGAACACGACGGTGACGCCGTGATCGGGTTCGTCCTGCGGATCGCCCACCCGGGCGCCAAGCGTGTCGCGGTACTGCGCCGCCGCGGCCTCGAGATCGGGCACGGCGATCGCCACATGGTTCAGACGTCCGATCATCGGCACCTCCTGCGTTCCCCCGGGTTATGGGAAGCCCGGGCAGTGGCCGCAAGGGGCCAAAGGACGCGCCCCCTTAACCCGCCGTTATCCAATCGCCGGCCTAATCCTTCGGGACTGCACTGACCGGGGGAAACGAAATGCCTGACATTGCCGCCGACATGATCCCGACCCGCCGTCCCACCGCCGAACGTCCGCTGTTGGGCCAGACGGTGCTGGTGGTCGAAGACAGCCGCTTCGCCTGCGAGGCGGTGCGGCTTCTCTGCCTGCGCTCGGGCGCGCGCATCCGACGCGCCGATTCGCTCTCGGCCGCCGCCCGCCACCTCGCCGTCTATCGCCCGTCGGTCGCGCTGATCGACCTCGGCCTGCCCGACGGGTCGGGCCTGCGCCTGATCCGCGACCTCGCCCGCGGCGCTCCGCGGGTGCCGGTCATCCTCGCGACATCCGGCGATGATACGCTCCGCGACGCCGCGCGCGACGCCGGGGCGGACGATTTTCTGGCCAAGCCGATGACCTCGCTCGCCGTCTTCCAGTCGGCGGTGCTCACGAATCTCCCGCCCGACGCGCAGCCCATCGGTCCGCGCGCGGTGGTCGAAGGCGCCGTGACGCCCGATCCGATCGCCTACCGCGACGATCTCGGCCATGCGGCGGACCTGCTTTCGGCCGGACCGGACGCAGAAGCGCTCGACTACGCCGCACGGTTTCTAGAAGGCATCGCGCTCTCCGCGCGGGACGACGCGCTCGGAAAGGCTGCGTCGGCACTCAGGACCAGCCGGACGACCGGCGAAGCGACGGATGCCGCCATCACGAGGTTGTCGGCGCTCATCGACGACCGGATCGCGCTTGCCGGCGTCGTCTAGGGCCGAAGTGCCGGATCCCGCGCGGCGAGGAGCGGAGCGGTCAGGCGCCCCAGCGCCCGCCGCTGGCGCCCCTCCCCGTCGAAGTTCGCCGGGTCGAGCCAGCCCGCGTACGCCGCCCGGAGCGCCGGCCACTCGCGGTCGATGCAGGCGAACCACGCGGTGTCGCGGTTCCGCCCCTTGACCACCGCCGCCTGCCGGAACACGCCCTCGTAGCTGAAGCCCAGCCGCTCCGCCGCCCGGCGCGACGCGAGGTTGAGCGCATTGCACTTCCACTCGTAGCGGCGATACCCCGCCTCGAAGACCCAGCGCATCATGAGAAACATCGCCTCGGTCGCGGCGCGCGTGCGCTGGAGTTCGGGCGCGAGGTTGATGTGGCCGACCTCGATCGTCCCCGCCCCGGGCGCGATCCGCAGCCAACTCGCCACGCCAGACCAGCGCCCGGTCGCGACATCGCGGATCGCGTAGAACATCGGGTCGGCGCCTGACGCCGTCCCGGCCACCCAGGCGCGATAGTCCGCAAGCGTGCCGAAGGGCCCGTAGGGCAGAAAGTCCCAGATCGCGTCGTCGGCGCTATACGCCCGGAAAAGCGCCGCCGCGTGTCTTTCCGCGTCGAGCCGCTCGAGCTCCGCGTACCGTCCCGCCATCCGGGCGGGGCCGGGCACGGGCGGCGGGGACCAGCCCTCCAGCACCTCGCCGGGATCGCGCGCCATCGTCAGTCCTTCGGCACCACCCGCAGCCCCAGGTCCATGAGCTGCTCGGGGCTCGGCTCGGAGGGCGCGCCCATCATCAGATCCTCGGCGCGCTGGTTCATCGGAAACATGATGACCTCGCGGATGTTCGCCTCGTCGGCCAGCAGCATCACCATCCGGTCGATGCCGAGCGCGCAGCCGCCGTGCGGCGGGGCGCCGAACTTGAACGCGCTGACGAGACCGCCGAAGCGGCGCTCGACCTCGTCGCGCCCATAGCCCGCGAGCTCGAACGCCTTGTACATCACGTCGAGCTTGTGGTTGCGGATCGCGCCGGAGACGAGTTCGTAGCCGTTGCAGGCAAGGTCGTACTGCCAGCCCAGCACCTCAAGCGGATCGCCCTCCAGCGCCTCGATCCCGCCCTGCGGCATCGAGAACGGGTTGTGGGAGAAATCGATGCGGCCCGTGTCGGGGTCCTTCTCGTACATCGGAAAGTCGACGATCCAGGCGAAGGCGAAGCGGTCGGTTTCGGTGAGCCCCAACTCCTCCCCGATCGCGTTCCGCGCCCGGCCCGCGACCGCCTCGAATTCCGAGGGCCGCCCGGCGAGGAAGAACGCCGCGTCGCCCGCGCCGAGGCCCAGCTGGTTGCGGATCGCCTCGGTCCGCTCCGGGCCGATGTTCTTGGCGATGGGGCCCGCGGCCTCCAGCCCCTGCTCGCCCTCGCGCCAGAAGATGTAGCCCATCCCCGGCAGCCCCTCCTTCTGGGCGTAGGAGTTCATCCTGTCG
>CAYTBD010000251.1:2957-4238 GCA_964435755.1 uncultured Rhodobacterales bacterium | reverse complement strand
GACGTGTTCTATCACCTCCTGGTGATGTGCGCGGCGCGCGGGGTGACGCTCGACGACATCCAGGCCGAACTCACGCGCCGCGAAGGCACGAGCGGCATCGCCGAGAAGCGGACCCGCTGAAGGCGCCTTCATCTCGGAAGAAATACTCCGAGGAGGGTGCGGGAGGGGCAGCGCCCCTCCCGCCCGGATCGGCCGCGAAAGCGGCCGACATCCGAAGCGGCGTCTCCAAAGAAAAGGCGGCGCCCCGAAGGACGCCGCCGGACTTCCCGTTTGGCGGATGCCTTACTGGGCTTCCTTGATGAACTTCACCGCGTCGCCGAAGGTCTGGATGGTCTCGGCCGCATCGTCGGGGATCTCGATGCCGAATTCCTCTTCGAAGGCCATCACAAGCTCGACCGTGTCGAGGCTGTCCGCGCCCAGATCGTCGATGAACGAGGCGTTCTCGGTCACCTTGTCCTCCTCGACGCCCAGGTGTTCGACGACGATCTTCTTCACGCGATCGGCGATGTCGCTCATTTCATTTCCTCACAGTTCCTCGGGGTCTCTGCCCGTGTGGTTTGCGGGTCTTTCCGACCCTATCAATGTCGCCCCTCGGGCACAGGCCGCAGGGGGTATGGCGCCTGCCGCCCCTGCGAAATCTGCGCCGCCTATAGCATATCGTTTCCCGAAGGCAAACGCTTTCGCCGGCGGCTCAGAGCATCGCCATCCCGCCGTTCACGTGAAGCGTCGCACCCGTCACATAGGCCGCCTCGGGGCTCGCGAGATAGAGCGCGGCCGCCGCGATCTCGGCGGGCTCGCCCATGCGGCCGGCCGGAACCTGCGCGAGAATGGCGGAGGTCTGATCGTCTGTCAGCTTGTCGGTCATCGCCGTGGTGACAAAGCCCGGCGCGATGCAGTTCACCGTGATCCCCCGGCTCGCCACTTCGTAGGCGAGCGACTTCGACATGCCCACCATCCCCGCCTTCGAGGCGGCATAGTTGCCCTGCCCCGGGTTTCCCGTGGCGCCGACGATCGAGGAGATGTTCACGATCCGGCCCCATCGGGCCTTCATCATCCCCCGGAGCACCCCGCGGCAAAGCCGGAACGTCGAGGTGAGGTTCACGTCGATCACCTGCGACCACTCCTCGTCGGACATCCGCATGAAGAGGTTGTCGCGGGTGATGCCCGCGTTGTTGACCAGCACGGCCACGGATCCCATGGATTCCCGGATTTCCCCGAAGAGCCGGTCCACACCTTCCGGATCGGCCACATCGGCCTGAAAGGCGCCGCCCTGAACCCCCC
>CAYTBD010000251.1:0-2947 GCA_964435755.1 uncultured Rhodobacterales bacterium | reverse complement strand
CATGCGGATGAGCAGGTTGTCGCGGGTGATGCCCGCGTTGTTGACGAGGATGTCGACAGAGCCCATCGCTTCCACGGCCTGTTTCGGCAGCGCCTCGACGGCCGCGGCGTCCGAAAGGTTGCAGGGCAGGACGTGGGCCCGCTCTCCGAGGTTCCGCGCAAGGTCGCCGAGGGGCTCCGTGCGCGTGCCCGACAATCCGACCGTCGCCCCGGCGCCATGAAGCGCCCGCGCGATGTCGCCCCCGATGCCGCCCGAGGCGCCCGTGACGAGCGCCGCCTTTCCAGTAAGGTCGAACATGCCTGCCCCTTTCGATCCGATCCGTTGCCCTCCTCTAGCAAATCTGGCGACCCCCTTGCCACCGAAACCGGGGCCGACCCGCGATGCCCCGGGTCGGACGGGGCTCCAAGCTCATGATTCCATTGTTGGTGGCGCTGGCCGCTCCGCGCCGTCAGGTGTCCACGCACTTCGCCGCCGCCGCGACGTCGTCGGGCGACAGCACCGCCCGCGTCGCGGAGTCCCTCGCGATCCGGCGGACCATGCCGGACAGCGCCTTGCCTGCGCCGATCTCCCAGAAGTCGGTGACGCCCCGCCCCGCCATCCATGCCACGCTTTCGCGCCATCGCACCGCGGCCGTCACCTGCCGGACGAGAAGATCGCGGATGGTGGCGGGATCGGTCACCGCCTCGGCGCGCACGTTGGCCACGAGCGGCACGACCGGCGCCCGGATCTCGACACCCGCCAGCGCCTCGGCCATGGCGTCCGCCGCAGGCTGCATGAGCGCGCAGTGGAAAGGGGCGGAGACCGGCAGCATCAGCGCGCGCTTCGCGCCGCTCGCCTTGGCCAGTTCCGCCGCCCGCTCGACGGCCGCGGCATGGCCCGAGATCACGACCTGCGCCGGGTCATTGTCGTTCGCGGCCTCGACCACGTCACCCTGCGCGGCTTCGGAGGCCACCGCCCGCACCTCGTCGAGACCGAGGCCCAGGATCGCGGCCATCGCCCCCGCGCCCGGCGCGACGGCTTTCTGCATCGCCTCGCCCCGGAGACGCAGGAGTCGCGCGGCGTCGGGCAGTGAGATCGCGCCGGCCGCCGCCAGCGCCGAATACTCGCCGAGAGAATGCCCCGCGACGAAGGACGCGGCCTCGACGCCGACGCCTTCGGCCTTCAGCGCCGCCATGACCGCCATCGAGGTGGCCATCAGCGCCGGCTGCGCATTGCGGGTCAGCGTGAGCGTGTCCTGGTCGCCCTCCCAGATCAGCGCCGAAAGCGGCTCGCCCAGGGCCGCGTCGACCTCGTCGAACACGGCCTGCGCAGCGGGATAGACCCGGGCGAGATCGCGCCCCATGCCGATTGTCTGCGCGCCCTGCCCCGGAAATACGAATGCCCGGCTCATCTTCACCCCTCGGTCCCTGCAACGGTCGCGACGGTCTAACTTGCGCGGGCGAACCGCACAAGCGATCGGGACGGGGCGGGACCTGCCGTAAGGCGGCGGTCAGCCTGCCATGCGAAGCGCGACACGCTCGCGCGGGGTGCGCAGGTCGCGGGTCAGGCGCTCGAGGACGGGAGCGAGATCGCTCGCGGTACCGGCCGCGATCCGCACCGGCTCGTCCTGGGCGAGGACGCGAAAGCAGAGTTCGGTCTCGTCCTCGCGGCCGGGCCGTACGAAGCAGGCCTCGATATCGCGCATCGCGATCCGGCTCCGGACCCGCGACGATCCGCTGGCGTGGCGCGTGGCGACGCGGATCTCGCGGCGGACGGCATCCACCTGAAGTTCCGGCCAGCCATCGGGCGAGGCGTTCCGAAGCAGCCACACCGCCGTGCCCGCGAGCCCCGCGGTCAGGCCGAGCTTCATGATGAGCACGTCCCCGGTGAAGAGCGACCCCGGCAGGAGCCACTGCGCGCCGGCGGCGACGAGGGCGGCGAAGGCGATGAATTTCCACCAGGTCTCGGCGAGGACGCCGCGCGCGTCCCGCGCGGTTTCATGCACGATGAAGCCCCACTGCGTATCGTGGATCCGGAGACGCCGGGGCGTCGCGACGGCTTCGCCGCTCTCCGGAAGGATATCTGCATAAACCGTCATGACCGAAACCCGGATGGGCGCCCCACACAGTCGATAGTGACGTCGGGAATCGGGCCGAATTGCGACGCCTTCGGGTCATCTTCGCGAATGCCTTGAAGGGTTGCGCGGGCCCCGCGGCCGTGTATAAGCCACGGGTCTTTCCGCAGACACGTTGAACCAGCGCAACCTCTCGTGGGCCGGCAGCGGAAAGAAATCGCCGCCCTTTGAAGTGCGCTCGAGAAGAACTGGAGTGAACATGCCGCTTTACGAGCATGTGGTCATCGCGCGTCAGGATCTGTCCAGCGCGCAGGCCGAAGGCCTTGTCGAACATTTCGGCACCGTGCTCTCCGACAACGGGGGCAAACTCGTCGACAGCGAGTACTGGGGCGTCAAGACGATGGCCTACAAGATCAACAAGAACCGCAAGGGCCACTACGCCTTCCTGCGGACGGACGCGCCCGCGCCGGCCGTGCAGGAGATGGAGCGCCTGATGCGCCTCCACGACGACGTGATGCGCGTGCTGACCGTCAAGGTGGACGCGCACGAGGATGGCCCGTCGGTTCAGATGCAGAAGCGCGACGAACGCGGCGACCGCCGCGACCGTCGCTGAGAGAGGAGCTAACCCATGGCAGCCAAACCGTTTTTCCGCCGCCGCAAGGTCTGCCCCTTCTCGGGGGACAACGCGCCGAAGATCGACTACAAGGACACGAAGCTTCTGCAGCGCTACATCTCGGAGCGCGGCAAGATCGTGCCGTCGCGGATCACCGCCGTGTCGTCGAAGAAGCAGCGGGAACTCTCGCGCGCCATCAAGCGCGCCCGGTTCCTCGCGCTCCTGCCCTATGCCGTGAAGTAAGGAGAGAACCATGCAAGTCATTCTCCTCGAACGGGTCG
>CAYTBD010000250.1:0-4279 GCA_964435755.1 uncultured Rhodobacterales bacterium | reverse complement strand
GATCCTCACCCGCGAAACGAAGAACCCCGTCCGCATGCGGCATCATCCGGCAGATTGCGCGGATCGTCGTCGTCTTGCCCATCCCGTTCCGGCCCATCAGCGCCACGACCTCGCCCTCCGCCACCTCGAGCGAGACACCGTAAAGCGCCTGCACGGGGCCGTAGAAGGCCGTCACGCCGTCGAGGGACAGCAGGCTCATGCATCCTCTCCGAGGTAGGACCGCTGCACCTCCGCATTCGCCCGGATCTCGCCCACGGTGCCGGTCGCGACGATCCGGCCGTAGACCAGGACCGACACCCGGTCGGCCAGCGCGAAAACTGCGTCCATGTCGTGTTCGACCAGCAGGATCGGTGCCTCTTCGCGAAGGTCCGAGAGAAGACGGGTGAGCTGCGCAGACCCCTCCTGCCCCATCCCCGCCATCGGCTCGTCCAGCAGGAAGGCGCGCGGGCGCAGCGCCAGCGCCATCGCGATCTCGAGCTTGCGGCGCTCGCCATGGGCGAGGTCGGCGGCCGGGACGTTCTCGCGCCCGGCAAGGCCCGCGTGGGAGATGTGGAAGAGCGCGGGTTCGGTCAGCGTGGTGTCGCGCAGCGCCGGACGGAAGAAGCGGAAGATCCGTGCGCTCGCTCCCTGCACGGCCAGCATGACGTTCTGAAGCACGGTGAACTCGGGCAGGACGGACGACACCTGGAAGCTGCGCGCCAGGCCGAGGCGGGCGCGTTCGGCGGGACCGAGGCCGTCGATCGCCTGCCCCTCGAAGCGGATCGTGCCCGCATCCGACGAAATCTCGCCCACGATCTGCTTGATGAGCGTGGACTTGCCCGCCCCGTTCGGCCCGATCAGCGCGTGGATCTCGCCCGGACGAAGGTCGAGCGACACGTCGTCCGTCGCCTTGAGCGCACCGAAGGATTTCGAGAGGCGGGAGAGTTCGAGGATCGGCTCAGCCATGGCGCCGCCGTCCCGCGATCACGCCCACGATGCCGCCCGGCGCGAAGAGCACGACGAGCAGGAGCAGAAGGCCGAGGAACATCCGCCAGTAGTCCGACACCCCGCCGAGGAGGTGCTCGAGCAGGATGAAGAGCGCCGCCCCCGCAAGCGGGCCGAAGAGCCGCGCGACCCCGCCGAGGATGACGAAGACCATGATCTCTCCGCTCGTGTGCCAGCTGAGCATCGTGGGGCTCACGAAGCGGTTGAGATCGGCATAGAGCGCGCCCGCAAGCCCGGTGATCATCCCCGAGATCACGAAGGCGGTGAGCTGCACCGGGAAGGGCCGGATGCCCACCGCGACGGCCCGGGCGCGGTTCTGACGGATCGCTTCCAGCGCGAGGCCGAAGCGCGACCGGGCGACGACGGCGGAGAACCCGAGACCGAGCCCGAGGAGCGTGGCGCAGATCCAGAAGAAGGGCATCGGCGTGAGCGTGTTCAGCCCCGGAAAGGAGTTGCGGACGAAGAAGGACAGCCCGTCCTCGCCGCCGTAGGCCGGCCACGAAATCGCGAAATAGTAGAGCATCTGCGCGAAGGCGAGCGTGACCATGATGAAATAGACGCCCGTGGTCCTGAGCGACAGCGCCCCGATCACGAGCGCCGCCACGCCCGAAGCGAGGATCGCGACGGGCCAGATCGCCAGCATCTCGTTCGTGCCCGCGACCGTGAAGGGCAGCGTGGTGACGGGCGTGCCGTTGAAGGCGTGGAAGGCGAAGATGCCGGTGACGTAACCGCCGATCCCGAAGAAGGCCGCATGGCCGAAGGAGATCATCCCGCCGAGACCGAGCGCGAGGTTGAGACCCACTCCCGCCAGCGCGAGGATCGCGACCTTGGTGGCGAGCGTCACGATGAACGGTTCGCCCAGCGCCTGCGCGGCGAGCGGCACGGCGACGAGCGCCGCGAAGAGGGCGACGTTGACCCACGTCTCCCGCGACAGGCGACCCGGCGGTGCGGGAGGTGCGAGCGCTTCGGTCATGCGCGCGCCCCGTAGAGACCCTGCGGGCGGACCACGAGAACCGCGGCCATCAGGATGTAGATGAGCATGGAGGCGAGCGCGGAGCCGATGCCCGCGGCCTGCGAGGGGCCCATGAAGACGCCGAAGACCTGCGGCAGAAGGAACTTGCCCAGGGTGTCGGTGAGGCCCACGAGCAGCGCACCCACCAGCGCCCCCTTGATCGAGCCGATCCCGCCGATGACGATCACGACGAAGGCGAGAATCAGCACCGGCTCGCCCATGCCGACCTGCACCGATTGCAGTGTGCCCACGAGCGCGCCCGCGAAGCCCGCCAGCGCCGCGCCGAGGGCAAAGACGACGGTATAGAGAAGGGTGATGTCGACGCCGAGGGCGGCGATCATCTCGCGGTCGGACTCGCCTGCGCGGATACGGATGCCGAGGCGCGTTCTGGCGATCAGCCAGAAGAGCCCCGCAGCCGTGGCGAGGCCCGCGAGGATGATCGCGAGGCGGAACTTCGGGTATTCGATCCCGCCGGGCAGCGTGATCGGCCCGGACAGGACGTCGGGGACGGACAGAAAGAGCGGGAACGACCCGAAGAGCCAGCGGGTGCCTTCCGAGAAGACGAGGATGAGGGCGAAGGTGGCCAGCACCTGGTCGAGATGGTCGCGCTTGTAGAGACGGCGGATCACGGCGACCTCGACGAGCGCGCCTGCGGCGGCGGCGGCGACGAGGGCGGCGGCGAGGCCGGCCCAATAACTGCCGGTGGCGGTGGCGACGGCGGCGCAGGCGAAGGCGCCCACCATGTAGAGCGACCCGTGCGCGAGGTTGATGAGGCCCATGACCCCGAAGACGAGCGTCAGGCCGGACGCCATGAGAAACAGCGTCACGCCGAGTTGCAGGCCGTTCAGGACCTGTTCGATGAGAAGCATGGCGGACAAGGGCGCCCCTAGATGGGGCCGGGACCCTGCGTGCCCCGGCCCGAGGTCAGATCACATGCTGCACTGCTCGGCGTAGGCGTCGCCGCGGTCCTCGAGCGCCACGCCGATCACCTCGTTGGTGAAGACGTCGCCTTCCCTGATCACCTCCCGGACGTAGATGTCCTGGATCGGATGATGATTCGTGTTGAACCGGAAGTCGCCGCGGGTGGAGGCGAAGTCGGCCTCCTGCAGCGCCGCGCGGAACGCGTCGGCATCCGCGACGTCCGCCTTCGCCATCGCGGAAAGAAGAAGGTTCGCGGTGTCGTAGCCCTGGCTCGCGTAGAGCGACGGCAACCGTCCGTACGTCTCCTCGAAGGCCGCGACGAAGGCCTCGTTGGCCGCGTTGTCGAGATCCTTCGACCACTGTGAGGTGTTCTTGACGCCCAGCGCCGCCTCGCCCACGGCCTGCAGGATGCCCTGGTCGAAGGAGAAGGCGGGGCCGACCAGCGGAATGTCGACGCCCGATTCCGCGTACTGCTTCATGAAGGCGATGCCCATGCCGCCCGGCAGGAAGAAGAACACGCTGTCGGCGCCGGAGGCCCGGATCTGCGCGATCTCGCCCGCGTAGTCGGTCTGGCCGAGCTGGGTATAGACCTCGCCCGCGAGATCCCCCTCGTAGAAGCGCTTGTACCCGGCGAGCGCGTCGGTCCCCGCCGGATAGTTCGGTGCGAGGATGAAGGAATTGGCGAACCCCGCGGTGCTGGCGTAGGCGCCGGCGGCCTCGTGCAGGTTGTCGTTCTGCCAGGCCACGTTGAAGTAGTTCGGATGGCAGTTCGCACCGGCGAGCGCCGACGGCCCGGCGTTGGGCGAGAGATAGAACTTGCCCTGCGCCGTCGCGGCGGGCACCACGGCCATGGCGAGGTTCGACCAGATGATGCCGGTCAGCACGTCGACCTGGTCGGACTGGATCATCTCATCGGCAAGCTGCACCGCGACGTCGGGCTTCTGCTGGTCGTCCTCGATCACGACCTCGACCTCCGCGCCTGCCTCGCCCGCCATCTCGAGCGCGAGGAGGAATCCGTCGCGCACGTCGATGCCGAGCCCTGCACCGCCGCCCGACAGCGTCGTGATCATGCCGACCTTGACCTCGGCCGCGGCCTGTCCCGCCGTCAGCGCCGCGGCCGCGACGCCCGCGATCAGAGCTGTTCTGAAGTTCATGTCCGTCTCCCTGGGTTTGTTCTTGTGCGCCAAGCCTGCGGCCTAGCCGCGATCTTCGCAAGTCAAAGGTCGGTCCGCAGGTGCCACAGCTCGGGAAAGAGCTCGGTCTCCAGCATCCGCTTGAGGTAGCTGACCCCGCCCGTGCCGCCGGTGCCGCGCTTGAAGCCGATGACACGCTCCACGGTGGTCACGTGGTTGAAACGCCAGC
>CAYTBD010000249.1:0-4297 GCA_964435755.1 uncultured Rhodobacterales bacterium | reverse complement strand
TCCGGGCCGATGGAATGGTCGGAAAAGCCGACGACCGCCCTTGGGAAAGCCCTCTTCAACTCGGTCACGCCTTGCAGTGACACGATTTCGGGTGGCGAGGGATAGAGGTTCGTGCATTCCAGAAGCGCGTAGTCGATGCCCGCCTCGTCGAGGATCGCCACGCTCGCGCGGATCGTCTCGATCGTCTGCATCCCCGTCGACATGATGACGGGCCTGCCCTTCCGCGCGATGTGACGAATGAGCGGCAGGTTGTCGGCCTCGCCCGAGCCGATCTTGTAGGCCGGAACGTCGAGGTCCTCGAGGAAATCGGCGGCCGCGCGCGAGAACGGCGTGGAGATCCAGATCATGCCCAGATCTTCGGTATAGCGCTTGAGCTCCGCCTCGTCCTCGCGCGAGAGCGCGCAGTGCGCCATCACGTCCCAGATCGACACCTCGGCATTGGGCGGGAAGATCGACTTCGCTTCCTCCGTCATCTCGTCTTCGACGATATGCGTCTGGTGCTTGATCATCTCGCAGCCGGCGCCCGCCGCCAGCCGCACCATCTCCTTCGCGACCGACAGATCGCCGCCATGATTGATCCCGATTTCCGCGATCACGAGCGGTGGCTGCTCGGGCCCGATCCTGCGGCCGCTGATCTCCATGTCTGCCCCTCATGTCTGCGTGGCCCGGCATCGGGGCCAGGTTGGCGTGGGATTAATCGCCCCGCGTCGACGTTGCAATGCCGAGCCGGGCGCGGCAAGAGATCATCGGGCGGACATGACCGGGGTGACACAGGCGCGATGCGCGGCATCATCGACAGAGTACGGCGTTGGGAAAAGGACTTCCACGCGTCCTTCGACGGCGAGATCGTCTCGGAGGCGGATCGCCGCCGGTCGCTGCGCTACGTCGCCTGGATCGACCACGGGATCCTGCGCGCACTCTGGCACAACTTCCACGAGGTCGCGCCGGGCGTCTTCCGGTCGAACCAGCCCGATCACACGAGACTGGAACGTTACGCCGGGCTCGGGATCCGGACGATACTGACGTTTCGGGGCGCTGCCACGAAACCGTTCCACCGTCTCGAAAACGAAAGCTGCGAGGACCTGGGCCAGCAACTCACCGTCATCTCCATGGCCTCCCGCGAAGCGCCGAAGCGGGAGGCGATGATCGCGCTTCTGGACTTCTTCGACGCCACGCGGACCCCCTTCCTCATGCACTGCAAGTCCGGAGCCGACCGGACGTCCCTGGCAAGCGCGATCTATCTGCTGCATGTGAAAGGCGCGTCGATCGGGGAGGCGCGCAAGCAGATGAGCCCGCGCTACCTGCACCTCCGCTGGAGCAAGACAGGCGTGCTCGACCGGCTCCTCGATCTCTACGAGGCGCGGCTCGCGGCGGGCGAGATCCCGTTCCGGGAGTGGGTGGAGACCGAATACGATCCCGACGTCGTCACGAGAAGCTTCGCGCGAAGCCGCTGGCGGCTTTAGGCTGCGCTGGCGGGGGCGGGCACCTCGATGCAGCGACGGCCTGTCAGAATCGCCCGGGCGTCGCGCCCGAGGAGCCCCCGCAGCGCCGGGTCGCTCCAGCGCAGGCCCCCTGTGTAGGTTCCGTAGGCAGGCAGGATGAGGCGGGCGTCGTCATAGAGAAAGCAAGGCCTGCTCGCCCGTCCGCCCCGGCCGGTCAGAACGGCCTTCGGGTGATAGTGGCCCGTCACCTCGCCCACGGCGCCGGCCGCCGCGATGTGGCGGAAGACGACAGCCCCCGTCGTGTGTTCCCGCCTGTGCGATCCGCCCGGCGCGGTGCCGCCCGCGTCGTGGTTGCCCTCGATCCAGATCCAGCGCCGCCCCGCCTGCATGCGCATCAGCCAGAGCCGCACGTCCTCGGACACCTCCGACGCATCGTCGCGGTGGTCGAAGCTGTCGCCGAGGCAGATGACGGTCTCCGGGGCCGTCTCGCCCAGGTCGCGGTCGAGGCGGGACAGAGTGTCCATCGTCTCGTAGGGCGGCAGGACGGCACCGCCCGATCGCGCCGCCCGCACCGACTTGCCGAGGTGGAGGTCCGAAACGCAGAGCAGGCGCTCGGCCCCCCACCAGAGGGCGCCCGAGGGCAGGGCGGCGAGGCGCGCGCCCCGGAAGGTGAAGTCGCAGCGGTTCATGCTTCGTTCTTGTCCGATTCACGCGTCCGCCGCAAGACGGCTCTTCGCGCTGCCGATTCTCCCGACAAGGGGAACAAACCGTCTCTCACGCCGGGATCATTCGAGCCCGCCGCGCCTTGGCCCCGGATGCGGTCCGGGGGAGTTGCGCCGACGTGCCGACCCTGCGAGATGTCTCGCGAAGCAAGGAAAGCGCCGACCGATGGAGATACAGGACCTCGCCCTGCCGGGCCTCAGGATCATCGCGCCTCCGGTTTTCCGGGACGCCCGCGGCAGCTTTTCCGAAACATGGAACAAGCGACGGCTTGCCCAGAACGGGATCGATGTCGAGTTCGTTCAGGACAACCAGTCGGTCTCGGTGGCGCCCGGCACGGTTCGTGGCCTGCACTACCAGTCGCCGCCGCATGCGCAGGCCAAGCTCGTCCGCTGCATCCGGGGTCGGATCTGGGATGTCGCGGTCGACATCCGCAAGGGATCGCCGAGCTACGGGCGCTGGGAAGGGGTCGAGTTGTCACCCGGCAACGGCCGGCAACTCTTCATTCCCGAAGGCTTCCTGCACGGCTTCGTCACTCTCGAACCCGACAGCGAAGTGCTCTACAAGTGCAGCGATTTCTATGCGCCCGAAAGCGATGGCGCGGTGCTCTGGTCGAGCTGCGGGATCGAGTGGCCCTTCGAGGGCGAGCCGATCCTGTCGGCGAAGGACGCAGCCGCGCAGCCGTTTTCGGGCTTTCAAAGCCCGTTCACGTGGGAGACCCTGCATTGAAGATACTCGTCACGGGAGGCGCCGGTTTCATCGGGTCGGCCGTCGTGCGTCTTGCGATCCGGCATGGCCACGAGGTCGTCAATCTCGATGCGCTGACCTACGCGGCCTGTCTCGAGAATGTGGCGGCGGCCGCGCAGGACCCGGCCTACAGTTTCGAGCACGCCGACATCCGTGATCGCGCGGCGGTGGATCGGATTCTTGCCGCGCACACTCCCGACGCCGTGATGCACCTCGCCGCGGAATCCCACGTCGACCGGTCGATCGATGGCCCCGGCGCCTTCATCGACACGAACGTCACCGGAACCTACACCCTTCTCGAAGCCGCCCGGGCCTACTGGATTCGGCGCGGCAGGCCGGAGGATTTCCGCTTCCACCACGTCTCGACGGACGAGGTCTACGGAAGTCTCGGTCCCACCGGCATGTTCACCGAGACGACGCCCTACGATCCCCGCTCGCCCTATTCCGCGTCCAAGGCCGCCTCCGACCACCTCGTGCGCGCCTGGGGCGAGACCTACGGGCTCCCGGTGCTCGTCTCGAACTGCTCGAACAACTACGGTCCGTTCCACTTTCCCGAAAAGCTGATTCCGGTCGTCATCCTGAATGCGCTGCACGGGCGGCCGATCCCGGTCTACGGGCAGGGAGAGAACGTCCGCGACTGGCTCTTCGTCGAAGACCATGCCGACGCATTGCTGACCGTCCTCGCCAAGGGCCGGGCGGGCCGCACCTACAACATCGGTGGCGAGAACGAGGCGCGAAACATCGATCTCGTCCGCATGATCTGCGCGCTCCTCGACGACCGCCGCCCCGCGGGCGCGCCGCACGATCGCCTGATCGAGTTCGTGACGGACCGCCCCGGTCACGATCTCCGTTACGCCATCGACCCGTCCCGCATCCGCGAGGAGCTCGGCTGGCGGCCGAGCGTCACGCTCCAGGAGGGGCTGGCGCGGACGGTCGACTGGTATCTCGGCAACGAAGGCTGGTGGCGGGCGCTGCTCGAAAGGGACGGCGTCGGCAGGAGATTGGGAGTGGCATGAACCGCAAGGGCATCATCCTCGCCGGAGGCTCGGGCACCCGGCTCTATCCGATCACGATGGCGGTCTCCAAGCAGCTCCTGCCGCTCTACGACAAGCCGATGATCTTCTATCCGTTGAGCGTGCTGATGCTGGCGGGCATCCGCGAGATCGCGGTCATCACCACGCCGGAGGACCAGAGCCAGTTCCAGCGCCTCATGGGCGACGGCAGCCAATGGGGCCTGACGCTCGAATGGATCGTGCAGCCCGCGCCGGAGGGGCTCGCGCAGGCATATCTGCTGGCGGCGGACTTCCTCGACGGCGCGCCCTCCGCGATGGTGCTCGGCGACAACATCTTCTTCGGCCACGGCCTGCCCAAACTGATGTTGCGCGCGC
>CAYTBD010000248.1:0-4298 GCA_964435755.1 uncultured Rhodobacterales bacterium | reverse complement strand
AACCGTCAACGCGACCTGAGATGCCCACGGTTTTCCAGAAACCAATCGTAGGTCGATGCGATCCCCTGCCGCAGCGGGATCCGCGCCTGCCAGCCAAGATCCGTGAGCTTCGACACGTCCATCAACTTCCGAGGCGTTCCGTCGGGCTTCGTGCGATCATTTACGATCCGCCCCTCAAACCCCACGATTTCCGCGATCATCACGGCTAGGTCGGCAATACTGATGTCCTCGCCGGTGCCGATGTTTATGTGCGAGAGCATCGGCGCGGTGTGCCTGTCGTAGGTCTCCTTCGGGAGTTGAAGAACGTGAAGCGTCGCATCGGCCATGTCGTCGACGTGCAGAAACTCCCGTCGCGGGGTTCCGCTTCCCCAGATGACAACCTCTTCCGCCTCCGCCTCCCGCGCCTCGTGGAACCTCCCGATCAGGGCAGGCAGGACATGGCTGTTCTCCGGATGGAAGTTGTCGCCCGGCCCGTAGAGGTTCGTCGGCATCACGCTCCGGTAATCGACGCCGTGCTGCCGGTTGTAGCTCTCGCAGAGCTTGATGCCGGCGATCTTGGCGATCGCGTAGGGCTCGTTCGTCGCCTCGAGCGGTCCGGTCAGCAGGGCATCCTCCCGCATCGGCTGCAGCGCTTCCCTGGGATAGATGCAGGAACTGCCAAGCTGAACGAGCCGCGTCACCCCGGCTCGGAATGCCTCGTGGATGACGTTCGCCTCGATCATGAGGTTTTCGTAGATGAAGTCGGCGGGATAGCTGTTGTTGGCGTGAATGCCGCCGACCTTTGCCGCGGCCAGAACCACGACGTCGGGCTGCTCGGCCTGCAGGAACGCGCGGACCGCACGCTGGTCCGTCAGGTCAAGCTCCGCATGCGTCCGCGTCAGAAGCGCCGCCTTCGGCGCGGCCGCGCCCAGCTTGCGCAGAATTGCGCCCCCGACCATGCCGCGGTGTCCCGCAACGTATATCTTCTCCGCCGTCACGGGAAGCCACGCCGCGGTCCACGCCCGGCATATGGTCGAATGTCAAGCCGATGCGCTGCGCGATGCCTTCGTCCCGCGTCTCGCCGAGACGTGCTCCGCATGTGATGTGACTTGATGCGGTCGAGATCCATCACGGGCGGTGTCCTACAACTCCAGCGAGAACGGCAGATGAAGGTCATGCGCCCTGAGCAGAGCGTACCGCCGGGCGGCCTTTGCGTCCTCCGCCACCATCTCGGCGCACATCTCGCGCGCCGTGATCTCGGGCACCCAACCGAGCCGCTCCCGCGCCTTCGTCGGGTCTCCGAGAAGCGTTTCGACCTCTGCGGGACGAAAGTAACGCGGGTCCACGCGCACGATGACATCGCCGGGCTTCACCGCTTTCGTCCGGTCGCTGGTCACCGCCTCGACGACCCCGACCTCCTCCGTGCCGTGCCCCTGAAAGCGTAAACGGATGCCCAGCTCCTCGGCGGTCCACCGGATGAACTGCCGCACCGAGTATTGCTGGCCGGTCGCGATCACGAAATCTTCCGGCACCTCCTGCTGGAGCATCAACCACTGCATCTGCACGTAGTCCTTGGCGTGTCCCCAATCCCTGAGCGCCTCGAGATTTCCCATGAAAAGACAGGTCTCCAGCCCTTCGGCGATGTTCGCCAGACCTCGGGTGATCTTTCGTGTCACGAAGGTCTCGCCCCGGCGCGGGCTCTCGTGATTGAACAGGATCCCGTTGCAGGCATAGATCCCGTAGGCTTCCCGGTAGTTCACCGTGATCCAGTAGGCATAGAGCTTCGCCACCGCGTAGGGCGACCGGGGATAGAATGGGGTCGTCTCGCGTTGCGGGGTCTCCTGGACGAGCCCGTAGAGTTCGGACGTGGAGGCCTGATAGAAGCGCGTCTTCTTCTGAAGCCCGAGAAACCGGATCGCCTCGAGAAGCCGAAGCGTGCCAACCCCGTCCACGTCGGCGGTGTACTCCGGCGCCTCGAAGCTGACCGCCACGTGGCTCTGCGCCCCGAGATTGTAGACCTCGTCGGGCTCCACCTCAGCCATGATCCGCGTCAGGTTCGATGTGTCCGAAAGATCGCCATAGTGCAGCCTCAGATGCGGGCTCGGCGCGTGCGGATCTTCGTAGATATGATCGATGCGCTGCGTGTTGAACAGCGACGCGCGGCGCTTGATCCCATGCACCTCGTAGCCCTTTTCGAGCAGGAGTTCCGCCAGGTAGGATCCATCCTGCCCGGTGACGCCCGTAATCAATGCTTTCTTCAAAATTCACTCCCCTGCACGCGGGCAAAGTGGCAGCCGTCCGGCCGGCAAGTCAAGCTGATGGCGAAAGAGACAGGTGTTTGAAGACCAGTCCCGAGGGAGCTGCCCTGAGCCGGTCAAAGAAACTGCCCGAGCTTGCGGATATTCTTCAAAAGAAGCGTCGGCGGTCCACCGATGCCGTTGCGGCGGATCGCGCGATAGTCCTCGCGCGACTTGCGGAGGATACGGCCGACCGACCTGTTGCTTTCGCCGCCGGCACGCATCTTCACCAGAACTTCGGGGACATAGGCCGCCCTGAACCCATCGCTCGAGAAATATCGCAGGATCGCGTCGTAGTCTCCGGCGATGCGGAAGGACGTGTCGTAGCCGCCGAGCCTTTCCACCACGCCGCGGCGCAGGAACAGCGCTGGATGCGGCGGCATCCAGCCGTAGCGCAGGCGGGCGGGTGTGAAGGCCCCCGACCGCCAGCGACGCAGCACATGCGAGGTGTCGCGGCGATATACATAGTCGAGGTCACCGTAGACCGCGTCTGCGTCGCCAGTTGAGAAGGCCGCGGCGACGGCATCCAGAACCTGCCCCCCGGCAAGCATATCGTCGGAATGCAGCAGTCCGATGACGTCGCCCGTCGCTCGCTCCAGACCCTTGTTCAGGGCGTCGTAAATCCCGTCGTCAGGTTCGCTGACGAGGACGGTGCGATCGTCGGCTTGCGCGGTGACAACGTCGAGCGTGCCGTCTGACGACCCGCCGTCCACGACCACGTGCTCGAGGTCGCGGTAGCTTTGCGATCGCAACGACTGCAGTGCGTCGCCGATGGTGTCGCGGCGGTTGAAGACAGCCGTGATGATGGAAATCTTCATGTCGCCCGACTTGCTCTGTCTTCCGCCCAAACGATGGGCGATCCTGCCAGACCGCGCAACGCTGAAGATCCCGCGTTTCCCCGGAGATCTCCTCCGGGCCTATGTCGACGGGCCCGCGCACAAGACCCTACGTGGAGCGAAACGCGAAGACGGTGGTGAGCAGCCTCGCCGTGATCCAGCACGAATTTCAGGGCTGAGCGGCGGCTTCGCGCCCGGATTGCGGATGGTAAAACGACAACGGGCGCCCTTTCGGACGCCCGTGTTGATCGTCACCCCCACACCATTCAATGAACCAATCATACGACACTGCAGACGACACGGGTATGACCATTGTCATCACGGATGCGTGACCGGACCTGATGTTGCGGTGCAGCAACGTCGTCTCAGAAGAGCCCGTCGCCGCCCCGTTCCTCCTCGACGATCGCGTCCGCGCCGATCGCGGCCACCCCGCCGATCGCCGCCGCGCAGCCTGCGAGCGCAGTTCCCGCCATCATCACCGCCAGCACCATCCAGAGCCTCGCCATTCGATTTCTCCTCGAACCCGCCGGCCCGCCGCCGGCTCCCGTCCGGGAAGATGCGCGAGGCGCGCGGCCCTGTCCACAAGGAAGCGCCGCGCCGGGACTCAGAACAGCTCTTCGCCCGTTTCTTCCTCGTAGGCCTCGTCCGCCGCGACCGTCCCCGCCGCGCCCACGGCCGGGCCGCAGTTCGACAGGACGGTGCCGCCCAGCATCAGCGACAGGATGAGAAACAGCTTCGTGCGCATGGCGCGTCTCCTTTCCGGTTTCCGAATCGGGACTGAACGGCGCGCCGTGACGTCTGTTCCGATCCAAATGGACTTCAGACGTGTTCCCGACGGTTTTCCCGCTCCGCGATCCCTTCGCACCCGCAGAAAGCGGCTCCGCGTCGCGCGCGCGGGTCATCCCGGCGTAACCCGGCCTCCCCCCGAGGCTTTTCCGGGTTCTCCACCTGATATCCCCAGATCCATCAACCGATGCTGGCAGACTAAGTCGAACCCGTCTCAGCAAGGACAGTGACGCTGTCCCTTATGCCGCGCAGAGGCCGCGCCACTCGGTGAGAGCGGCGGCGCGGTTCAGCTTGAAGAGGGATCGGCTGGAGAGGCTGCGCTCGCTGTTGAAATGGTTGGTGACGGAGGCGTGGACGGAGGCGAACTTCTGAAGACTTCGCATGCGCCGGAACCGGAGCA
>CAYTBD010000247.1:0-4307 GCA_964435755.1 uncultured Rhodobacterales bacterium | reverse complement strand
CCCGAAGGCGGCGACGGGGGCGGCGAGATCGTCGCCACCGGAACGCCCGAGGAAGTGGCGGAGGTCGGCCGCAGTCACACCGGGCGGTATCTCAAGGACATCCTCGCCGTGGCCCGGAAACGGCGCGTGGCGGCGGAGTAGGCGCCCCGGGGTTCGGATCTGTCGCTCTCTCCGCCGACTCCGTCTAAGCTGCCGCCGGAGGAAGGGCGGATGACGGCATGGCGAAGCGGAAACGGCTGAAACTGGGGCTTGCGCTCGGCTCGGGCGGGGCGCGCGGGTGGTGTCACATCGGGGCGCTGCGCGAGCTCGACGCGATGGGCGTGAAGCCCGACGTGATCGCGGGCGCGTCGATGGGCTCGCTCGTGGGGGCGATCCACGCGGGCGGCGGGCTCGACAAGCTCGAGGAGTGGGCGCTCAAGCTCACCGCCCGGAGCTTTCTCGGCATGGTCGACATCCGGCTGTCCAACGGCGGCCTCGTGGAGGGCGGCGAGATCCTGAAGGTGATCCGCAAGCTCGACCTGCCCGAAAAGCTAGAGGAGTTCCCGATTCCGGTGGCGCTGGTCGCGACGGACATGAGTTCGGGGCGCGAGGTCTGGCTCACGAAGGGACCCGTGGCGGAGTCCGTGCGCGCCTCGGTCGCGCTGCCGGGGATCATCAGCCCGTTCTACCTCGGCGAGCGATGGCTGCTCGACGGCGGTCTCACGAACCCGGTCCCCGTCTCCGCCTGCCGCGTCCTGGGGGCCGACGTCGTCATCGCGATCAACCCCAACGGCCGGTTCGACGGCACCTTCTGGGCCGAGCGCGAGAAGCGGACGAGCGCGCTTTTCGAGGGCTGGAAGGAGAGGCTTCCCGAGCAGTTGGGCGGCCTCTTCCTGTCGCAGGAGGACGCGCCGGTCGCGCCGGAGTACCTCGACGTGCTCTCGGCCTCGATCGACATCATGACCGATCACATCCGGCGCAGCCGTCTGGCCGGCGATCCGCCGCATGTGCTGCTCGACGCGCATCTCGCGGCGATGTCGGTGCTGGAATTCCACCGGGCGGCCGAGGCGATCGAGGAGGGACGGCGCGTCGTGCGCGACAACGCCGAGGCGATCGCGGTGGCCGCCGGGCTATGACGCTCAGTTCGACAGGATCGCGTCGGTGAGCCGCAAGATGTCGATGATGAGCTTGGTCTCGTCGTTCACCCGGATCATGGTGTCGCCGACGCGCACCCAGTTCTCGTCGCGCCTCGGGCGGGGCAGGTCGTGGCGCCGCCAGTCCACCGGCGCCCAGCGTCCGTCGTACCGGTCGCCGACGTGCCAGTCGCGCGCCGTCACGCCCTTCTTCGCGAGGCCGGGAGGGACGCAGGACGGCGTCTTCTTCGCGAGGCCCGGCGGGCAGCCTCCCGGCGGGGCGGCTGCGGCCGGCAGGGCCGTGACGGACAGGGCCGCCAGCATGGCGGCGAGAATCGCGGTCTTCATGACGTGTCTCCTTCGCCGTCCGGTCTGTCACGCGGCGGGCTGATAGGCGATAGCGGCGGCGTCGTCGCTACCAGGCGCCTTCGCTACCAGGCGCCGTTCGTCTCGAGGGTCATGTCCTCGAGAACCTCCAGACTGCCGGTCTCGACCCGGAGGACCCGGCCGTCGACCTCGTAGTAGCGCCATCCGGGGCCGGCGGCGGGAAGCCCGTAGTATTCCGTGTTCAGGAGCACGTTGTAGCGTCCCGGCGGCAACCGGTCGCCCGGCGCGAACCGCTGGGTCGAGGAGACCCCGTCGATGCGCGCGCATCCCGCGCCGGTGTTCGCCGTGGCGCAGTTGGCGGGCGCGGCGGTCGGCGCGAGAGCCGCGAGGGCCGCCATCAGGCAGGACAGTCGTTTCATCACGCGTCACCTCGCCTCTCGAGTGCGAGGCAACGTCCTTCGGGCTGGCGGGTTCCCGGCTAGGCGTCGAGCTCCACCCAGATCGGCACGTGGTCCGACGGCTTCTCCCGGCCGCGGACCTCGCGGTCGACATGGCAGTCCGTCAGGAGGTCCGCGCATTGAGGCGACAGGAGAAAATGATCGATCCGTATGCCGTTGTTCCGCTCCCACGCGCCGGCCTGATAGTCCCAGAAGGTGTAGTGTCCGGCCGCGGCGGTGCGGGCGCGGAGGGCATCCGTGAACCCCAGGTTGAGAACCCGGCGGAAGGCGCGGCGGCTTTCGGGGAGCGCCAGCGCGTCGGTCCGCCAGGCTTCGGGTTTCGCGGCATCCTCGTCCTGCGGGATGACGTTGTAGTCACCCGCCATGAGTGCCGGCTGTTCCTCTGACAACAGCGCCTCGGCGCGTTCTCTCAAACGCTCCATCCAGGCGAGCTTGTAGGTGTACTTGGGCCCCGGCGCGGGGTTTCCGTTGGGCAGGTAGAGACCGCAGATGCGGATCGCATGGCGGCCCACCACGGTGGCCTCGATCCATCGGGCATGATCGTCGGCGTCATCGCCCGGCAGGCCTCTCGTGACGTCCTCGAGCGGGTATTTCGACAGGATGGCGACCCCGTTGAAGGACTTTTGCCCATGCGTTTCAACATTGTAGCCCTTGTCCTCGAAGTGCTCGCGCGGGAAGTTGGCGTCGATCGACTTGATCTCCTGAAGCACCACCACATCCGGCGCCGCCGCGTCGAGCCAAGCCGAAAGCGCCTCGATCCGGGCCTTGATCCCGTTGATGTTGAAGCTGGCGACTTTCACCGGACCCCTCCGAAACAGCGATAGGCAAAGAACGTGGCGCGAGTGTTTCGCCCATGTATGGCACGGCGCGTCATGGCGCACCACCTCACCCGTCGAAACTCACCGCGCCGGTGTTGGCCCCGCACAGGAGGACGCCCACGCGGTCGTCCGGGGCCGGGCGGTAGGCGCCGGAGAGAAGCGCGGCGAGGGCCGTGGCGCCGCCGGGTTCGGTGACGATGCGAAGCCGGTCCCAGAGAAGCGCCTGTGCCTCGCGGATCGCGGCGTCGGGAACGAGGACGGCGTCGTCGACGAACGCGCGGGCGATCTCGAACACCAGATCGCCCGTCCGCCGCGCGCCGAGGCTGTCGGCGGCGACGCCCGAGACCTCGACGTCGACGGGATGCCCGGCGGCGCGGGCGGCGTGGAGGCAGGCGGAGGTTTCGGGCTCGACCGAGACGACGCGGAGGCGGTCCTCGGCCCAGGCGGCCATGCCGCCGATGAGGCCGCCGCCGCCGGTGGCCACGAGAAGCGTGTCGACGCGGGCGTCCTCGGCGAACTCCCGGGCCGTGGTGCCCTGCCCGGCGAGGGTCTCGACCTGGTCGTAGGCGTGGATGCCGATCGCGCCTGTCTCCGCCATGAAGGCCTCGCAGGCGGCGAGCGCTTCGGCGTAGCGGGCGCCGCCCACGTGGAGCGTCGCGCCGTAGCTTTCGATCCGCGCGATCTTGGCGGGGGAGGCGATGTCGGGGACGAAGACGTTGGCCGGCACGCCTTTCCGCTGCGCCGCCCAGGCGACGGCGGCGCCGTGGTTGCCGCCCGAGGCGGCGGCGACGCCGGCCTCCGGCATGTCGCGGGTCAGCAGGTTCAGCATCGCGCCGCGCGCCTTGAAGCTGCCGGTGTGCTGGAGGAACTCCAGCTTGAAGGTCACGGGCGCGCCCGGCAGGCCGAGGTCGGCCGCATCGATCTCGATGACGGGGGTGCGCCGCAGGAAGGGGCGGATCACGTCCCAGGCGGCGTCGACATCGGCGCGGGTCACGGGCAGGCTCATCGGGGCACTCCTTCGTTCGGGAGCGGCACGGTCGCCCATCCGGGTCGGGGTGTCCATGGTCCGGCCTTCGCGGCGCGCTTGCGGTGGGGGCCGGTCACCGGACGCGTGGGGGCGCCCCGGTCGCGACGCCGGAGCACCGGGGCGGGCTACATCGAGAACGACGTGCCGCAGCCGCAGGAGGAGGAGGCGTTCGGATTGTCGATGGTGAAACGCGCGCCGATGAGTTCCTCGGTGAAGTCGATCGTCGCGTTCGCGAGGAAGGGGAGCGAGACCGAATCGACCACGACCTTCTGGCCCTCGCGTTCGAGCACGAGGTCGTCGTCGCCGGGGTCGTCGAGCACGATCTCGTACTGGAAGCCGGAACAGCCGCCGCCCTCGACCGCCACGCGGAGGGCCTTCGGATCGGCCGCGGCTTCGTTGATCTCGGCGAGCCGGGCGAAGGCCCGCTCGGTGACTTTGGGGGGCAGGGTCAGGTCCATGGGTCAATCTCGCGTCGCTTCGCACACAAGATAAGGGCCCGGCCCGCCGCAGACAAGCGAAGTGTCCGAGGTCGGGCGGGAAGCGCAGGCTGCCGAGGGTGTTGCGG
>CAYTBD010000246.1:0-4319 GCA_964435755.1 uncultured Rhodobacterales bacterium | reverse complement strand
GGCATCGGCACACCCTGATAGGCCGTCCATCTCGCCGTGTTGAATGCACCCTGCGCCGTCGAATGATTGGCCGAGGCATCGCCGAAGGAGCACATCACGAGCGAGTCGTCGGCGAGGACCCGATGCTCGGGCGGGCGGCGTCGCGCAAGACCGAGGGAGTACGCCGCTCCGACCGCCTTCGGCAGATGGCTCGCGATGGTCGATGTCTGCGGCGGGATCATCAGCGCCTTGGAGCCGAGCACCTTGTGCCGTCCGCCGGAAATCGGATCTTCCGATGACGACGCGAAGGACAGGAGCATGTCCCAGGCCATGTTCTGGCCCGGAACCTGAAGGCTCCGCGCGATCTGGAAGGCCGCGTCACGGTAATGGAGGAAGGCCATGTCGTCGGGCCGGAGCGCCCAGGCGACCGCCGCCATGCCTTCATGGCCGGACGATCCGATGGTGTAGAACCCCTGCCCCGCCTTCTGCATGACACGGCTTTGCCGATCGAGCGCGCGGGAGAGACACTGGGCGCGGAAGAGCGTGACCGCGTCCTCGGCCGCGAGGGGTCCATCGGCGCGGGCGCCCGCGGGCAGGTCGCCCGTGGCGACCCGCCTCAGGAAGTTCTCGTGAACGATCTCCGCGCGGTCCATCGCCAAATCCTTAGCCGAGGTTCGCGCGGCTTGCCACAGGATGAAGGACCTCACCCCGCGGGTCACGCTGTGCCGGCTTCGCAGCGCCGGCGGTGTCGGAGCTTCGCCACTTCGCGAAGCGAAGTCCGGAACGGTGTCTGCTCGCGACGCCCCTCAGCGAATGCTTTTCTTGTCCGAAATCGGTTCGAGCCGTTGCAGACAGACCGAGCGACGCCCGGCGCACTCAAATCGATGATTTCGCTGAGCGCGGCCCTGTCTGCCGATCAGGATCCCTTGACGATGCCCGCGTCGAAAAGGCTCGCGATTTCGGTATCGGGAAGACCGGCCACCTCCGCGAGGATTTCCTCGGTATGCTGCCCGAGAACGGGCGCGGGCCGCGGGTCGTCCCGGTCGCCCGAGGAGAAGGCAAGCGGCGATCCCGGAACGAGGAACCGGCCGATGCCCGGCTGGTCGATCTCGGCGAACATCGGATTGTCCGTGGAGATGTCCGGGTCTTCGGACACCGCGCGGGCGAAGCTTCTGAACCTCGACCATGTCACGCCGGCCTTGTCGAAGGCCTCGGCGAAGTCCCCGACCCGGCGTGCGGCGAACCACGGGGCCAGTATGGCCGTGATGCGGGCCCGATGCGCCCACCGCGCGCCTTCGGCGGACAGGTGCGTTCCCGCCTCGGTCTCGAGCGCGGCCATCTCCTCTCCGGTCCCGGTCACCTGCACGAGACCGCGCCACTGCCGGTCGGTGAGGCCGATGACCATGATCCGCTCCCCATCCGCGCAGAGGAAATCCTGCCCGTAGGCCCCGTAGAGCGCATTGCCGCCCTTGGGCCGGTCGACGCCGTTCACCGCGACCTCGCCGATGATCCCGAGATTGCCCAGCATCGCCGCGGCCACGTCCTTCAGCGTGAGTTCCACCGACTGGCCCGCGCCGGTCCTGAGCCGGTGCCGCTCGGCCGCGAGAAGGCCAGACACGGCCATGTTCCCCGCGATGCAGTCCCATGCCGGAAGAACATGCGCGACGGGTTCGGTGCTGCCTTCGGGACCCGTGGCGTGGGGGAAACCTATCGAAGGGTTGACGGTGTAGTCCACCGCGGGACGCCCGCGCCGGTCACCCAGCAGCGTGACCATGACGAGATCCTCGCGATGCGCCGAAAGCGTCTCGTAGTCCATCCAACCGCGGACCCGAAGGTTGGTCAGGAACAGGCCGCCGTCTTTGCCGGGGGCGCAGATGATCTCGGTGATGATTTCCCGCGCCCGGGGGTTCTTCATGTCGATGGCGATCGACCGCTTGCCCTTGTTGAGACCGGCCCAGAACAGGCTGTGGCCATCCCGCGTCACCGGCCAGCGCGTGGCGTCGAGCCCGCCTTCGAGCCGGTCGAACCGGATCACGTCGGCGCCCATCTGGGCAAGCGTCATCCCGGCGAGCGGGATCGCCACGAAGGCCGAGCCCTCGACCACGCGCATGCCCTTGAGGACGCCCATCAGGCGATCTCCAGCCGGGCCTGAAGGCATTGATGGCCAGAGGGCGTGCCGGTGCAGAGCTCGACCGCGCCGGCCCCGGCCCGCACACCCAGAAGCCGCATGTCCTCGTCATGGAACATCGGATGGACGCCGCGGAACCGGAAGCGCGCGGGTGTTCCGCCCGAATGCCTAAGGCCGGACTCGATCAGAAGCGTCGCCTGCATCGGGCCATGGACGACGAGGGCGGGATACTTCTCGACCTCGCGGGCATAGGGCAGGTCGTAGTGGATGCGGTGCGCGTTGTAGGTCGCGGCCGAGTATCGGAAGAGCCGCGCCTCGTTCACGGGAACGATTTCGTCGAAGTCCGGCGCCTCCGGAACGGCGATCTTCTTCGGCGGGCGGAAGACGTCGGGGATGTCGAGATAGACGATATCCTGTTCTTCCTCGATGCGCCCGCCGCGAGTTCCCTCGATGACGTGACCGACACGAACAAAAACCATGGGCCCCGTCGCGCCCTGCTTCTCGTCGACGGCCAGAATCCGCGAGCGTCTGGACAGCGTCTCGCCGATCCGGAACCCGCCGTGGAATTCGAGCCGACCGCCCGCCCACATCCGGCGCGAATACGGCAGCGGCGGCAGGAATCCTCCGAGCTTCGGATGGCCGTCGGCGGCGAGATCGACGAGCGGGGCGAACTCGGGGAAGGCCGCCCAGTGCCAGAGCGCCGGCATGGGCGCGCCGGGTTCGACGGATGGATCCGGGGCGCCCGGATGGCCCAGCGCGCCCGACAGCATGCCGGCGAGTTCCGCCGTCAGGCAGCCGGTCCGCTCCTCGGTCCGCCCGATCCAGGCTTTCGCGTCCACATCGCTCATCGTCGGCGGAAAGATCTCCGTTCGGCTCACGCCGCCGCTTTCTTGCCCAGCACCTCGGCCATGGTCGCGCCCATTGCCGAGGGGTTCGGAGCAACCGTAATGCCGACGGCGGAAAGAATCTCCACCTTTTCCTGCGCGCTCTCGCCGAAGGCCGAGATGATCGCCCCCGCATGGCCCATCTTGCGGCCCTTGGGCGCGGACAGCCCCGCCACGTAGGCCACGACGGGTTTGGTCATGTGGTCGCGCACGAAGGCGGCGGCCTCGGCCTCCTGCGGACCGCCGATCTCGCCAATCATCATCACCGCGTCGGTCTCGGGGTCGGCTTCGAACAGCTCGAGAATGTCGCGGAAGGACGACCCGTTGATCGGGTCGCCGCCGATGCCGACGCTCGTCGACACGCCGATGCCGAGCGCCTGCATCTGGCTTGCGGCCTCGTAGCCCAAAGTGCCGGAACGGCCGACGATGCCCACTCGCCCGGGCGTGTAGATGTGCGGCGGCATGATCCCCATGAAGCCCTTCCCGGGCGAGATCACGCCCGCGCAGTTCGGCCCGATCAGGCGCATCTTGCGCTCCCGGGGATAGCGGCGGAGGAAGCGCTTCACCCGCATCATGTCCTGCGCCGGAATGCCGTCGGTCACGCAGACCGCCGTCCTGATCCCGGCGTCGGCGGCTTCCATCATCGCGTCGGCGGCGAAGGGAGGGGGCACGAAGAGCAGGCTGGCCTCCGCCCCGGTGGTCGCGACCGCTTCCCGCACAGTGTCGAAGATCGGGAGGCCGTGTACGGTCTCGCCGCCCTTTCCGGGCGTCACGCCGCCCACCACGTTCGTGCCTTCGCCGATCATCTCCTCGGCGTGGAACCGGCCAATCCGGCCCGACATGCCCTGCACGATGACTTTCGTTGTCTCGTCGATGAGAATGGCCATGGGATCCTCCTCAGGCAGCGAGTTTCGGACGTGCCGCGACGGCCTTCTCGGCGGCCTCCGCCAGCGTCTCCGCGGTGATCAGCGGCAGGCCAGAGGCGTCGATGATCGCGCGGCCTTCCTCGACATTCGTGCCGGCGAGGCGGACGACGACGGGAAGCGTCAGGCCCTCGGCCCTGTAGGCCTCGACCACGCCCTCGGCCACCCAGTCGCAGCGGTTGATGCCGGCGAAGATGTTGACGAGGATCACGCTCACCTTGCCGTCCGACAGGACCGTCCGGAACGCGGTCATCACGCGTTCGGGGCTCGCGCCGCCGCCGATGTCGAGGAAATTCGCGGGCTCTCCGCCGGCGAGCTTGATCATGTCCATCGTCGCCATGGCGAGGCCGGCGCCGTTGATGATGCAGCCGATGTCGCCGTCGAGCCCGACGTAGGCGAGCCCGT
>CAYTBD010000245.1:0-4319 GCA_964435755.1 uncultured Rhodobacterales bacterium | reverse complement strand
CACGCTGGAATTGCGCCACGCGCCGTGGATCGGCTGGATCCGCGACCTTTCCGCACCGGATCCGTCCTCGCTCTGGAACCTCTGGGGCATCCTGCCCTGGGCCGCGCCGGAGCCCGGCTCGATCCTCGCGCTGATCTTCATCGGCATCCTGCCGCTCTTCCTCGGCATCACCATGTGGATCCAGCAGAAACTGAACCCGGCGCCCACCGATCCGACGCAGGCGATGATCTTCGCCTGGATGCCCTGGGTCTTCATGTTCATGCTGGGCAGCTTCGCGAGCGGGCTGGTGGTCTACTGGATCGCCAACAACACGATCACCTTCACGCAGCAGTACCTGATCATGCGCAGCCAGGGCTACAAACCCGACGTCTTCGGCAACATCATGTCGACCTTCAAGCGCAAGCCACCCGACGACGCGCCAGCGGAGAAGCCGAAATCCGAGGGCGGAAAGCCTACGGGCAAGAAGTGACACCGGCCGTCACCGACCTCTGGCGGCACCCGATCAAGGCGCACGGCCGAGAGCCGCTGGCCTCCGTCCGGCTGGTCGAGGCGTCCACCGTTCCACATGACCGGATCTGGGCCGTGACTCACGAGGGGACACGCCTGGAGGGCGCCGGCTGGGCGCATTGCTCGAACTTCACGCGCGCGGCGAAGACGCCATCGCTCATGGCGATAACCGCGACCTTCGACGAGGCGTCCGAAACTGTCTCACTCGCCCACCCGAGGCTTGGACCGATCTCGTTCCGTCCCGACGATGAGAGCGAGAGGTTCCTTGCCTGGATCGCGCCGATCATGCCCGCGGACCGCCCCGCTCCGACCGGCATCGTCCGGCTCGGGCGACAGGGCCTGACCGACACGCCTTATCCCTCCGTCAGCATCTTGAACCACGCCTCGCGCCGGGCCTTCGGCCAGAAGGCCGGACGGGATCTGTCGATGCACCGCTTCCGCGGCAACATATGGCTCGACGGCCTCGCCCCGTGGGAGGAGTTCGACTGGGTCGGACGCAGGATCAGGATCGGCGGTGCGGTTCTCCGGATCGAGGAGCCGACCGGCCGCTGCCTCGCGACCGCCGTCGATCCGGAGACGGGGCGCCGGGACACCGATACGCTCGGCGTTCTGGAGACCGGGTGGGGACACACGCAGTTCGGCGTCTATGGCATCGTCGAAGAGGCCGGCGAGGTCCGGCGGGGCGACACCGTGGACGTGCAGCCGTGAGCCTGCCCTTCCCCCTCGCCGAGCCCGACGACGCCGCGCGCGAGGCGGGCCGAAAGCTCTTCGCCGGCCGGACGGAGTTCCTGAAGGGTGTCGTCGCGCTTGACGGTCTTCCGCCTCCCGACCGGATCGAGGTCTGCTTCGCGGGCCGCTCGAACGTCGGCAAGTCGACGCTGATAAACGCGCTGACGGGCCGGAAGGCGCTCGCCCGCGCCTCCAACACGCCGGGGCGGACGCAAGAGATCAACTTCTTCACGCTCGGCGACAGCCATTACATCGTGGACCTTCCGGGCTACGGCTTCGCGAACGCGCCGAAGCCGGTGGTCGAAAGCTGGCAGAGGCTCCTCAAGGCGTACCTGTCGGGACGCGCCACGCTGCGCCGCGCCTTCGTTCTGATCGACGCGCGGCACGGCGTGAAGCCCGTGGACGAGGAGATCATGGACCTTCTCGACACCTCCGCCGTGACGTTCCAGATCGTGCTGACGAAGGCCGACAAGGTAAAGGCGGCCCAGCGCGATGCCGTGCTGGAGCAGGTCCGCAGCGCTGTGCGGCGCCACCCCGCCGCCTATCCGGAGCTTGTCCTGACGTCCTCGGAGAAGGCGGAGGGTATCGATATCCTTCGGGCGATCATCGCGACACTGGAGTGAGAGCCCGGAGCCTTCGCGGGATGCTCCACTCTCCGCTCAGACGTGCTGCGCGCCGTTGACCTCGATCTCGGTGCCCGAAATGTATCCGCTCTCGCCCGAGCAGAGAAAGAAGATGGCCGCCGCGACTTCGGCGGGCTGGCCGAGACGGCGGAGCGGAAGCTGCTCGACGATCTTCTCCGTGCCCGGCGAGAGGATGGAGGTTTCGACCTCTCCCGGAGCGATCGCGTTCACCCGCACCCCCGCCGGCCCGAAATCGTGGGCCATCTCGCGGGTCAACGCCGCAAGCGCGGCCTTCGAGGTGGCGTAGGCCGCGCCCGCGAACGGATGGACCCGCGCCCCCGCGATCGAGGTGACGTTGACGACAGCCCCCTTCGCGGCGGCCAGTTCGTCCTTCAGGCCCCGGGCGAGCACCACCGGCGCGAAGAAGTTGACGTGAAACACCTTGCCCCAGGTCCGGAGATCGGTGTCGATCGTGTTGAGCCGTTCTCCGTCCTCTCCTTTCGGCGAGATTCCCGCATTGTTCACGAGCGCGTCGAGCCGGCCGTCGATCTTCTCTCTGATGACCTCGATCGCGCGGATCGTGTCGTCCGGGCTCGAGAGATCGACCTGCACATGGTTCTCCTCGCCGCCCGGCCAGGGGCAGCGCGGATCGAACGGATGCCGCGAGCAGGTGAGCACGCGCCAGCCCTCGGCCGAGAAGCGCTTGACGGTCGCGTGGCCGATCCCCCGGCTCGCGCCGGTGAGGAGCAGAGTGTTGCGTCTCTCGTCGCTCATGTGGGCCTTCGCGCTTGAGTGGAGGGTGCCGAAAGACTAACAGAAGCGCAGCCAAGGGCCAGCAATGAAGACACGCAACATGGACCGCGACTGGATCGCAACGGCGCGAACTCTGAGTTCGGCGCTTCCCTACCTGCAGCGCTATGACAACGCGACCGTGGTCATCAAGCTCGGCGGGCACGCGATGGGCAGCGCAGAGGCGCTCGAAAGCTTCGCGCGCGACGTCGTGCTGATGCGGATGGTGGGCGTGAACCCGGTGATCGTCCACGGCGGCGGTCCGCAGATCAACGATCTCCTGGCGCGGCTCGCCATCCGGTCCGAATTCAGGAGCGGCAAGCGCGTGACCGACAAGGCGACCGTCGAAGTCGTCGAGATGGTGCTGTCGGGCCTCGTCAACAAGCAGATCGTGCAGGCCATCAACACACAGGGCGGGAGGGCCGTCGGTCTTTCCGGCAAGGACGCCAACCTCATGATCTGCGAGCAGACGCACCCGGATCTCGGCTTCGTCGGCACCCCGGTGGAGATGAACCCCGACTACCTGCGCTCGCTCGCGGCGGCCGAGATCATCCCGGTGATCGCACCGATCGGGGCGGGGCGGCGGGGCGAGACCTTCAACGTCAACGGTGACACGGCAGCGGGCGCGATCGCGGGCAGCCTGAAGGCCGATCGGCTGCTCCTGCTGACGGACGTGGCGGGCGTGAAGAACCCCGGCGGCGAGGTGGTGACCGAGCTCACGCCGGAGCAGATCCGCGAGATGACCGAGGACGGCACGATCGCCGGCGGCATGATCCCGAAGACGGAAACAGCGCTCGCCGCGATCGAGGGCGGCGTAAGGGCCGTCGTGATCCTCGACGGACGTGCGCCGAACGCCTGCCTTCTGGAACTCTACACGGACCACGGCGCCGGCAGTCTGATCCGCCGTCCGCGATGACGCGTCGGCTGATCCTGACCCGGCATGCGAAGTCGGATTGGGGCACGCCCGGGCTTCGCGATTTCGACCGGCCGCTCAACAAGCGGGGACGGACATCGGCCACGGTCGTCGGCGCGTGGCTTGCGGAGAAGGGATACCGGCCGGACGAGGTCATCCTCTCCGGCGCGAAGCGCACCGTGGAGACCTGGAAGGGGATCGAGGCCGCCTTCGACCCGGCGCCGCCGGTCCGCGCCGACGGAGACCTCTACGATGCCTCGGCCGAAGCGATCCTCGCGGTGCTGCGCCGCGCGACGGCGCCTGTCGTCATGCTGATCGGCCACAATCCCGGCTTCGCAGACTTCGCCAACCGCGTCGCCGTCGCGCCACCGGACCACTGGCGCTTCCGCGACTATCCGACCTGCGCGACGACCGTGATGCGCTTTCCGCGCGACGATTGGGCCGACGTCGGGTGGAGAGAAGCCGATGTGATCGACTTCGTCGTGCCGCGGGATCTGACCGGAGACTAGTGCCCGAGGATCTGGCTGAGGAACAGCTTGGTCCGGTCGGACTGCGGATTGTTGAAGAACTCCTCGGGTTCGTTCTGCTCCACGATCTGCCCCGCATCCATGAAGATGACGCGGTTCGCGACCTGCCGTGCGAAGCCCATCTCGTGGGTCACAACGAGCATGGTCATCCCCTCTTCGGCAAGCGCGATCATCGTGTCGAGCACTTCCTTGATCATCTCGGGGTCGAGCGCCGAGGTCGGTTCGTCGAAC
>CAYTBD010000244.1:0-4341 GCA_964435755.1 uncultured Rhodobacterales bacterium | reverse complement strand
GATCTCGGTATCTGCCGCAAGGCCGTCGAAACCGCCAAACCACACGAGTACGCTCTCTTCCTCCTGCGGATCGTCGCGATCTTCGAAGAAAAGGTCCAGGAAGTAAAGCCCTGTCACCCGCGTCGCCTGGCTGAATTCGAGATGGAGCAACTCATCCGGGAACGACACCTCGTCGTCCACGACGCCGAGGCCGTCATAGGTCTCCGCAAGACCACCGGTTGCACCGGTGGGGCCGTCGTAGTTGGTCCGCATCAACGAATCCGCCGGATCGCTCGTGACTTTCCACGTGCGATCGGTGAAAAACGTTCCGCTGGCTTCAGCGGCACCGAACGAATCGTAGGCTGCATCGCCCGTGAAATCGATCGTTGCAGCAGATGCCGTTCCTGCCGCAAGTGCCAGCGCTGCTGCGCCGACCATAGTTCCAAGTCTAAACATGTAAGCCCCCTCTGGACTGATACTCAACATTGAAGGAGCGTAACGCACATCAGCGGCTGCTCCAAGGATTTTTGGCGAGTTTTCGCCATCAAACGGTCGACAAAGCGGCAAGTATCCGCGGTCAGCGAACAATCCACAGCTTTACGGCTCGGTGTTGCGCGAAACGGAACAGAAGGAGCCGCGTCACCCGTGTGGCGGCCCGGTCCGCGAGAGGAGAAGACCGGCAGGGAGGGAGGCAGCGAGGGAATCGCCGACCCTCGCCCATGCGCGCCCCGGCGGACTTGGCCCTGCGACACGCGCCTGCTAACGTCCGGGGGCGTCATCGATGGAGCTCCCCCATGTCGATCTACGAGTACCGTGTCGTCCCCGCCCCGAGGGCGCCGGCCAAGGAAAAGGGGTTGAAGGGAACCGATGCCCGGTTCGCCGCCACGCTGTCGCGGGTGATGAACGAGCTCGGTGCCGACGGCTGGGAATACCAGCGCGCCGAGACGCTGCCCTGCGACGAGCGCAAGGGTCTCACCGGGCGCGTCGAGACGACGCAACATGTGCTGATCTTCCGCCGGGAACGCGCGCAGACGGCCGCCACGGGGCCGCAGCTCGGCGCCGCGACTCCGCCCCCGCGGACGGATCCCGCGCCGCGCCTCGTCCTCGATCAGACCAAGCGGGACTGATCCCTCAGGTGCTGATCTTCAGCGCGAGCGCATGGATTCGCCCGACGAGATCGCGGCCCAGCGCCTCGTGCACCGCACGATGCCGTTCGACCCGGTTCATCGGCGCGAAGGCCTCCGAGGCGATCGTCACGCGGAAATGGCTCTCCCCGCCTTCCTGATAGCCCGCGTGCCCGCGGTGCCGTTCGCTGTCGTCCACGACCTCGAGACGTCTCGGCTGGAACGTCTCTTCGAGCCGCGAGCGGATTTCCTCGGTCACCGTCATTTTTGCATCTCGCCTCTTCAATCCCCGGCGCAAAACACTAAACTCGGCGGTCCGAGTCGAAAAGGCCCCGTCCATGAGCAAGAGCGATCCCTTCGGTTTCGACCTGCGCGTCTCTTCGGACAAGAAGAAGCGCCAGCGCGGCCGCCGCGGCATGTCCGGGGCGTTCGAGACCTCGACGCGGGTGTGCGAGCATCCCGGATGCACCGAATCCGGGCAGTACCGCGCCCCGAAATCGCCCGACACGCTCGACGACTACTACTGGTTCTGCCGGGATCATGTCCGCGAGTACAATCTGAAATGGAACTTCTTCTCCGGCGCGTCCGAGGAGGAACTCGACGCGCAACTCGACAAGGACCGCGTCTGGGAGCGCGAGACGAAGCCGTTCAGCAAGCCCGAGGAGCAGCGCGCCTGGGCCCGGCTCGGCGTCGACGATCCCCACCAGATCCTGGGCGAGAATGCGACGCGCAATCCCGGCAAGGCCGCGACCGGCGGCCGGAAGCTGCCGCCGACGGAACGCCGCGCGCTCGATATCCTCGAAGCGAAGGACTTCTGGTCCAAGACTGAAATCCGAAAGCAATACAAGAGCTTGGTAAAGGATCTTCACCCAGACATGAACGCCGGAAACAGGTCGGACGAAGAGCGCCTGCAGGAGGTCGTCTGGGCCTGGGACCAGCTCAAGGACAGTCGCAACTTCCAGCCCTGAGACGACGCCGCGCCCGGCCGCCCTACCCGTCCGACGCGAGCGCGCCCTCCCCCGGCGCGACCGGCCGTTGCAGGGGAAGCGGCGGCCACCACCCCGGAAGCCGGCCCTCGGCGGTCCGGGAGGCGGGCGGAAGAACCCACGGGTCGGGTCGCGTCCAGCCGTAGGCGATCGCCGTCAGATCGACGTCGGGATCGACGTAGAGCTGCACCGGGCGCCCGTTGAGCGACTTCTCGATCCGGGCATAGACCTCGATGTCGGGGGCGCCGGCCTCGATCGCCCGCTCCTCCAGCTTGCGGGCGAAGTCGTGGATGAGGTCGGTGCGCGTGAGGATCGCATGCGCCTGCCGGGACGACATCACGTCGTGCGGATCGATCTCCAGCCGCGCGCCGGTCTCGGGCCAGACCACGGTGAAGACGCCCTCCGCGTCGCGGTCGTAGATCCGCATCCGCCACGAGAAGCGGTGCCCGTCGCCGGTCCAGCCGACGAGATTGGGAAAGAACAGCTGCCGCTGCGGCACCGCGACCTGCACGGCGAACCAGACCGCGAGCATCAGGAGGAGCGCCGGGCCGGGCCGCGGCACCGAAGGCGGCCGCACCTCGGGCGCGGGCGGCAGCCGCTCGAAGAGGCCCAGCGCGCGGCGGGCGAGGCGCTGCGGCCAGTCGGGCGCGAAGAAGATCGTGGTGGCCGCGATGGTGATCCACGGAAAGATCCCGATGTTGAACAGGATCGCGTTCGAGACATGGAACCCGCAGTAGATCAGGAAGATCCCCAGCCGCGTCCGGTGCCACAGGAGAAGCGGCGCGCCGAGGACGTGCAGCGCCACCGTTCCCCAGGCGCCCGCGAGGATCACCCAGTCGTACTGGAAGAGGGCGCCCACGAGCACCTCGTCGGCGCGGGCGCGCAACCACATGCCGAGCGGCTCGCCCCTCAGCCAGTCGTCGGTGATCTTCACCACGCCCGCGTAGATCAGGATGATCTCGGTCTGGAGCTTCACCGCCGCGACGGGCCAGCGCGGGATCCACTCCGACCGCGCCACGAGGCCCCATCGCGCGTCGAGAGAGAACGCCCGGTTCGCCGGCGCGAAGCCCAGCAGGATCGCGTAGAGCAGGACCATGTAGTTGTGGTTGAGGTACTGCGCCTTGTCGAGCAGGAAGAAGTAGCCGAAGACGAGGACGAATCCCCAGATCGCCGCGCGGTAGAACAGCCCCAGCATCACGAGGAAGGCGAAGACGCCGACGAGGCCCCAGGCGAAGTAGATGAAGGACTCGGGCAGCGGCCGGATGACGTCGAGGCCGAAGTAGGGGAAGGTCCAGTCGGGCTCCACGTAGTAGCGGTAGATCCGGTCGTACTTGAAATACCTGTAGCAGTCCCAGACGAGGATCGCGCCGAAGAGCATCCGCACCGCCGCCAGCGACTGGATGCTCACGGGCGTCGCCGCCCAGTCCGCCAGCCGCGTCGTCCAGCCCCGCGCCGTGATGCTCATGCCTCAGCCTCCGCCGTCGTTCCGCGAGGATGTCATACCGCGCCGCCCGCGCGCGCCAATAAACCGGGGGATTATCCGCGGCCTTCCGCGTAAACCCGCGGTCTATCCGGGCGCGCCGGGGCTTTCCCGCGCGGCCTGCGCGCCTATGATCGCGCCCATGAGCGACACGGCACCAGGCCCGGTCATCGTCTACGACGGCGACTGCCCTTTCTGCGCCGCCTACGTGCGGATGACCCGGCTGCGCGAGAGCGCGGGACCGGTGCGGCTCGTCGACGCGCGGGAGGGCGGACCGGAGGTCGAGGAGGCGCGGGCCGCCGGGCTCGACCTCGACCGGGGCATGGTCGTGAAACTCGATGGCCGGCTCTATCACGGGGACGCGGCGATGACCGCTCTGGCGCTCCTCACGACGCAGTCCGGCGCGTTCAACCGGCTGATGCGGGCGCTGTTCCGCCGCCCCGCCCTCGCCCGGGTTCTCTACCCGCCGATGGTCGCGGGACGGAACCTCACGCTGCGGCTTCTGGGGCGCCGGCGGATCGGAGCGGGCTGACCCCCTTCCCCTTGCCCTTGCCGGGGATATGTTGCACCACACGCCCGATGCCCTCGCGGGCAGAACGGAAGGACGCAGCATGGCCGACGGCACCACGGACCCGAACGCGAAACCCACCGAAGACATCTCGGTCCGGGAGGTCTTCGGGATCGACACCGACATGGTGATCCGGGGATTCGCCGAGCGGACGGATCGGGTGCCCGAGATCGACACGACCTACAAGTTCGACCCCGACACCAC
>CAYTBD010000243.1:0-4367 GCA_964435755.1 uncultured Rhodobacterales bacterium | reverse complement strand
ATCACGCTGGATTTCGCGCTCGCCCGCCTCACAGGCGTGATCGACAAGCTGGTGGTCTATCCCGACCGCATGCAGGAAAACATGGACAGGTTCCGCGGCCTCGTGCATTCCCAGCGGGTGCTTCTGGCACTGACCCAGAAGGGCGTCTCCCGCGAGGACGCCTACCGCCTCGTCCAGCGCAACGCGATGAAGGTCTGGGAAGAGGGCGCGGATTTCCAGCAGGAACTCATGGCCGACGCGGAGGTCCGCGCCGCGCTCTCCGAGGACGAAATCGCTGAAAAATTCGACATCGGCTACCATACCAAGCACGTCGACACGATTTTCTCCCGGGTTTTCCGAAAGACCTGAGCAAATCTTTTTTGCCGTAGCGTCACCCCGTGCTATTCTCAATTATGCAATCGAACAGGAGATGACCATGAAGCTGAAGACCCTTCTGGCCGCTCTGGCCCTCACCATGACGCCCGCCATCGCGATGGCGGAATGCTCATGGGGCAAGCAGGAGCAGATGACGATGTCCTGCACCGAAGGCACCCAGTGGGATGCCGACGCGCAGACCTGCGTGCCGACCACGACGAGTTAAGCCACCTTCCCTCTTCAAAGGTGACGGGGCGGCCCTCGGGCCGCCCTTGTCGTTTCCGATACCGTCCTATCTACCGCCCTGTCGGAAGAAGAAGAGGTTTCTCATGCGCCTTCCCTTCATCGCCCTCGCGCTCGTGTTTCCGGTGGCAGCGCTCGCCGTCGACACCGATGCCCCGCCCGAACCGACCCCGACCACGACCACCTGCAAGGGCGGACAGGTGTGGGACCATGACGACGGCGAATGCGTCGATGTCGAGGGCAGCAGCCTCGGTGACGATGCGCTCTACGAGGCCGCCCGCGAGTTCGCCTATGCCGGGCAGTACGAGAACGCGCTCACCGCGCTCCGGGCGATGGAGAATCAGCGCGCGGACCGCGTGCTGACCTACATGGGATTCACGCTGAGGAAATCCGGCGCGGCCGAACAGGGCATGGCCTACTACAGCGCCGCCCTCGAGGCGAACCCCGACAACCTGCTCGCCCGCGCCTACCTCGGTCAGGCCTACGTGGAACTCGGCGACCTGGAGCGGGCGACCGTCCAGCTCGCGGAGATCCGCGCGCGCGGCGGGGCCGACGGCTGGCCGGAACGTGCCCTTCTCGAGGCGATCGAGACCGGCCGCAGCTTCCGCTACTAGGGCTGATAGCGGCGCATTAACCCGTTGATGCGATGACACATGCATCCGATCCGGGCGCATGATGAGTTGAACACGCTTCCAAGCCTTCCGCCACTTTCCGGGCCGCCCTCCCTCACGCGACTGCAGAAGGCGGCGGTGATCTATCGCATGCTCGGCACTCTGGGCATGTCCCTGCCCGACGGCGCGCTCACGCCGGAGGAACGGGCGGAACTGCAGGGCGCCATCGGCGGGCTCGACGGCGTGGATCCCGGCACCCTGGCACAGGTCGTGGACGAGTTCCTCTCGGCGCTGTCCTCCCCGCCGGCCCCCGCGCCGCCGCCCGTGCAGGGCGGCGCGCTTCCCGACCTCGCGATGGCGCCTCTGCCGGAGCTGCCGGCGTTCGACCCTCCAGCGTCAGGGGCCGCCGTCGAGGACGGCGATGCCTGGATGCGGGTGATCGGACAGGAGGACAGCGCGCTTCTCTCGCTGATCGAGGCAGAGGCGCCCGAGGTCGGTGCGGTGCTGCTGTCCAAGCTCAAGGTCTCCCGCGCGGCCGACCTTCTCTCGCGACTTCCCGGCCCCCTCGCCCGCCGGGTGACCTACTGCGTCTCGCTGATCGGCGATATCGCGCCCGAGACGGTGGCCCGCATCGGCGACGCGCTCGCCGGGGATTTCGAGCATGACGCGCCGCGCGCGTTCTCCGACGGCCCGGTGGAGCGGGTCGGCGCGATCCTCAACTTCTCCCGCGCGGCGACGCGGAACGACATGCTCGAGGGCCTGGTCGAAACCGACCCGACCTTCGCGGAGGCGGTGCGCAAGTCGATCTTCACATTCGCCAACATCCCCGCCCGCATCGGCCCGCGCGATGTCCCGAAGATCATCAAGGAGGTCGACCAGAAGGATCTCCTGACCGCGTTCGCCGGCGCGGCCGGCTCGGAGGATCTCCGGAGATCGGCCGAGTTCCTCCTCGCGAACATCTCGCAACGGATGGCGGATGCGCTCCGCGACGAGATCACGGAACTCGGCGACGTCGCCGAGGCGGATGCGGAAGCGGCGATGACGGCGGTCGTGACCGTGATCCGCAGGCTCGAGGACTCAGGCGAGATCTACCTCGTCGCCGAGGAGGAACCGTGATCCGCCGCCAGCTTGTTAAGGCAGCGGCTTGCAATTATGTCTGGCGACCTGACGAAGAGCCGCCTCCGTGCGGCATGCGCACCGGGCGCGGGGGACATGGCGGGAACGCGGAACGAGATCAGGGACAGGGCGGTCGACGTCGCGATTCGCGGGCTTCTCGCGGCCATGCTCGTCCTGCCGTACCGCTGGCGGGTGCCCGCCACGGGATGGATCGCCTCGCGCCTCATCGCGCCGCTTGCGGGATGGACCGGCCGGATACGAGAAAATCTCGCCTACGTCTGCCCCGAGCTCGGCGAGGCCGAAGTCCGCCGCATCGCCCGCGCCGTCCCCGACAACGCGGGACGCACGCTGATCGAGATGTATTCCTCCGCGCGCTTCGCCGAACACGTGAGGGACACGCCCCTGTCCGGCCCCGGGGCCGAGGCGCTGTCGGCGGCGCTCGACGACGGCGGGCCGATCCTGCTCGTGACCGGACACTACGGAAACTATCTCGTGCCGCGCGCGGCCCTCGCGACACGGGGCGTTCAACTCGGCGCGCTCTACCGGCCGATGAGCAACGCGCGCTTCAACGAACACTACGTCGCCGCCATGGCAGACGCCGAAGCCCCCGTGTTCCCCGCGACCCGCCGCGGCCTCGTCGAGATGATCCGCTTCCTCGCGAAGGGCAACACGCTTGGCGTGCTGACCGACATCTACGTCTCGGGCGGCGCGCCGGTGACCTTCTTCGGCAAGCCCGCCAAGACCTCGACCTCGGTGTCGGAGTGGGCGATGAAATACGGCGCGCGGGTCTTCCCGATCTACGGGCGGCGGCGCGCGGGCGGGCTCGACTTCGATCTGGTGGTGGACGGGGAAATCCCGCACACCGATCCCGTGGCGATGACGCAGGCGATCAACGACAGCCTCGAGGCCGAGGTGCGCCGGCACATGGACCAGTGGTTCTGGATTCACCGTCGCTGGAAGCCCGACCGCGAGGACGAGGGCGATCAGCGGGCGCGCGCCGCGGCGAGCACCTCGCCGTGACCGGATTCCTGCAGGATCACGGCGACGGGCTGATCTCCGGCGACCCGCGCCGTGGCCGAGTAGGTTCCCCGCCCGTTCCATTCCCCGATCTCGGCCCATAGATCGACGATGTTGTGGTAATCGAGGGTCTTGCCGGCGTTCTCGCCACGCTTGATCGCGACCGTCTTCCTGGGAAGAAAGCGCGCCACCTGCACGACGACCGGGGTATCGACCGGTCCGGTCGCGCGCGCCTCGATCATGATGCGCTCGCCCTCGCGCCGGACGCTGAGGGTCACGGGGTGCTGCGCCGCCTGGTGCTTGCGGATCAGATCGGCGACCTGCATCGGCTTGTAGCCCGTGACGTGATCGACCCCGCCGATCACCATCTGCGGCGTGTAGACCATCCGCTTTCCCGCGGCGATCGCATAGGCCTTCTGGCGCGCGGTGTGCTCGGGCCGCGCCATCTCGTCGGCCCAGCCGATGTAATCCCAGTAATCGACATGCAGCGCCAGCGCGATGACGTCGTCGCGCCCGGCAAGCTCGCCCAGCAGAGCATCCGCCGGCGGGCACGAGGAACATCCCTGCGAGGTGTAGAGTTCCACCACGACGGCGCCGTCGGAATGCGCCGCGCCCGCCAGGGCCGTCCAGGCAGCAAGGATCGTTCCGATCAGTCGTCGCATCGCCATACCCTTCTGATCCCCCGTCGCGCCTCATTAGGCCAGAGGGCCCCGAAACACCAATCAACGATTAGCGAGAGCATGTGACCCGCACACCATGAAAACTGCCACGTATTCTGTGCACCATGGTATACAAAATTGCCGCACCCCCTTGATCCAAGGGGGCCGATGCCGCTACGTGCTCTCCTGACAGAGGCTCGGCAACGAGGAGTCGCACCCATGCCCATCACCGTCGGACACGACACGTCGAAGACCCGCCGCAAGCTTACCGCGGGCGGCAAGACCTACGCCTACTACTCGATCCCCGCCGCCGAGGAGGCCGGCCTCGGCCGGTTCACGCGCCTGCCCGCCGCGCTCAAGGTCGTGC
>CAYTBD010000242.1:0-4392 GCA_964435755.1 uncultured Rhodobacterales bacterium | reverse complement strand
GCCAGCGCGACACGTCATGGCCGCCCGGCGCCGGGATACGCGCCATCGATCGACGCAGCGGCGTCAGGCCGAGCGGCGCCACCCCCGCCTTCCGCGCGATGTCGTCGGCCCAGGCCCCGGCCGCGTTCACCAGCACCCGCGCCTCGTAGTCGTGATCGCCGGCGCGCACCCGCCAGCCCGTCGCCGTTCGCTCGATCGCCGACACGGGCGCCCTCGTCACCACCTGACCGTTGCCCCGGGCGAGCCGCGCGAAGTGCTGGATCAGCCGGTCTGTGTCGAGATCCCAGGCGTCCTCGTGGATCCCGACGAAGGTCACCGTCCCGGGGTCCAGGATCGGCACGATCTTCCGCGCATCCGCGACCGTGATCCGCTCCATCTCCATCAGCGGGGCCTCCCGGAGGAAGACCGCTTCCTCGTCCGACGTGCCTACGAGCATCAGGCCGCGCGGCGACAGGACCCCGTCGTCCGCCGTCGCGTGATAGTCGTGGCTCGCCCGGTTCAGGGCGATCGTCGACGGCTTTCCGTAGGTGGCCTCGAACAGCGCCGCCGACCGTCCCGAGGCGTGATACCCCAGCGCCGGCTCACCTTCGAGGAGCGTCACCCGGCCGAGCGTCGCCAGCCGTCCCGCCGCCGAGACACCCGCGATCCCGCCGCCGATGATGAGGAAATCGTCCATGGCGGGATAGGGCACGCAGGCCCGGCGGAGGTCAACCCGCGTTGACAACGGGCGAGGCACTTGGAACGGTCGCCGGGACACTCGCCCCGGCCCAGGACCCGATGATCGTGGCCCAGCACGAAAAAGACGCCCCGCAGGTCTTTCGCCACGGCCTCGACGCGCTCGTCGTGCGCTTCGGCAGCCGGATGTCGGAGCCCGCGAACCGCGCCGCGCTCGCCTTCCGCGCGTCGCTCGAGCGCGAAGGCTGGCCGGGTCTCGAGGAAACCGCCTCTGCCCTCACGTCCGTCTTCGTGCGCTTCGACCCGCGCAGCGTGTCCCATGCCGAAATGACACGCAGGCTCGACGATCACATCGCGCGGACCGACTGGACCACCGCCGATCTCGGCGCGGAACGCCGTTTCTGGCGTATTCCAACCGTCTACGGCGGCGTCCACGGTCCGCAGTTGCAGGATGCCGCACGCCTCGCCGGCGTCTCCGCCGAGGCGGCCATCCGGGAGCTTTCCGGCACACCGGTCCGCGTCCTCGCCATCGGCTTCGCTCCGGGCCAGCCCTATCTGGGCGAACTGCCCGCCCGCTGGGCGATCCCGCGCCAGAGCGGCCTCACGCCCGAGGTGCCCGAGGGCGCGCTCACCACCGCCGTGGGCCAGTTCGTGCTCTTCGCGAACCCGTCGCCGACGGGCTGGCGGCACATAGGCCAGACGGCGTTCCGCTGCTTCCGGCCCGAGGCCGAGGATCCCTTCCCGCTGCGCCCCGGTGACGAGGCGCTGTTCGAAGCCGTCCCGCCCGACGCGCTCGACCGCATTCGCCGGGACGACCCTCGGGGCGGCGGCGCCGCGTCGGAGCGGCTGTGACCCGCGCGCTCGTCGTCCACGCGGCGGGGCCGGGGGTCACCGTGCAGGACTGCGGCCGTCCCGGCTTCCTGTCCGTCGGCCTCTCGCGCGGGGGTGCGGCGGACCGGCTGGCGCTCGCCGAGGGCGCGGCGCTGCTGGGCCAGCCGATCGCCGCCGCTCTGGAAATGGCGGGCTCCGGCGGAACCTTCCAAGCGACCGAGCCGCTGCGCATCGCCCTCACCGGCGCACCGATGCAGGCGCGGGCCGGGGACCGTGTGCTCGACTGGAACGCCGCGCACCGGATCGCGCCGGACGAACGGCTGATCGTCGGCGGCGCCCGCGCGGGCGTCTACGGATACCTGCACGTCGCGGGAGGGGTCGCCACCGAGGAGGTCATGGGCAGCCGCGCCGCCCATCTCGCCGCCCGGATCCTTGGGCGCGTCGCGGCGGGGCAGAGGCTCCCCGTCGGCCCCGACCCGGACCCGGACGCCGTGCCACTGCGGCTCGACACCGCAGACCGCTGCCGGGGCGGCGTGCTCCGCCTCCTGCCCACCCCGCAGACGGCGCTGTTCTCCGAACCGGACCGCCGCCGCCTGGAAGAGACCACCTTCACCCGCGACGCGCGCGGCAACCGCCAGGGCGTCCGCCTCGCCTTCGAGGGCGACCCCTTCGCGGCCGACGGCCAGTTGACCCTCGTGTCCGAGGTGGTTCAGCCCGGCGACGTGCAGATGACAGGCGACGGCGCGCCCTATGTCCTGATGCCCGAATGCCAGACGACCGGGGGTTATCCCCGGATCGGAACGGTCCACCCCGACGACCTGCCGATCGTCGCGCAGGCCGCCCCCGGCACGACGCTCCGCCTCCGTTTCGTCAGCGTCGAGGAGGCGCTCGCGGACCATCCGACGCCGGAGGAAAGCCTCGCCGGCCTGAGGCGCCGCCTGCGCCCGCTCGTCCGCGACCCCGGCGACATTCCCGATCTTCTGGGTTACCAACTCATCAGCGGCGTCACCGGAGGAGAGACATGATGCGGGTCGATCTCAACGCGGACATGGGCGAAAGCTACGGATCCTGGGTGATGGGCAACGACGCGGCGCTTCTCGACATCGTCACCTCGGCCAACGTCGCCTGCGGTTTCCATGCCGGCGACCCGGACGTGATGGCGGTGACCATGCGCCTCGCCGTCCAGAAGGGCGCAGGCATCGGCGCGCATCCCGGCTTCGCCGACCTCCAGGGGTTCGGCCGCCGCCGGTTCGTCCTGTCCGACGCCACGCTCGCGAACCTCGTTCGCTACCAGCTCGGCGCGGCCGAGGCGATGGCGAAGGCGGCAGGCGGCGCGGTGCGCCATCTCAAGCTTCACGGCGCGCTCTCGAACATGGCCTGCGAGGACGAGGCGATGGCGCGTGTGGCTTACGAAGCCGCGCTCGACATCCGCCCCGACATCGTGGTCATGGCGCTCGCCGGGACCGCGCAGGAAGCGGCGGTGAAGGCCTTGGGCTGCGCCTGGGCGGGCGAGATATTCGCCGACCGGGCCTACAACGACGACGCCACGCTCGTCGACCGCAGCCTGCCCGGGGCGATGATACATGACCCTGCTGTCGCGGCACCGCGCATCGTGAAGATGGTACAGGACGGCGCGATCCACGCGGAAAGCGGCAAGCGCATCCCCGCCCGGATCGACACGATCTGCGTCCATGGCGACGGGCCGGAGGCGCTCGCCATCGCCCGCAGCGTGCGCGACGCGCTCGAGGCGGCGGGCATCGACGTCAGGAAACTCTGATGCGCGATCCCGACATCGCCGCGAGCGCCGGTTTTCTCGCGCGGGCCCACACCCGGCTCGGGCGCGTCGCGATCGCGACCAAGCTGCGGTTCACGCCGCGGGTTTCGCTCGGCGTCCGGCTCCTCGCCACGAATGCCGCGGGAGAGGTCCTGCTCGTCCGCCACACCTACATGTCGGGACTGTTTCTGCCGGGCGGTGCGGTGGATCCCGGCGAAAGCTGCCGCGACGCCGCGGTGCGCGAGGCGGCCGAGGAAACGGGACTGCGTCTCGAGACGCCGCCACGAATGTTCCACGTATATTTCAACCGGGCGCTGGGCAACCGCGACCACATCGTTCTGTACGTCGCAACCGACGTGAGGCCGCCCCCCTCGCCGGTCCGGAGCGCCGAGATCCTCGGCTCGGGGTTCCACGCGCCGCACATGCTCCCCAGCGACGTGACGCGCGCCACGCAGGCGCGAATCGACGAGGTGCTGCACGGCGTGGCGCCGTCGGACAACTGGTGATGGGGGTCAGTACGTGCAGGCTCGCCCTTGGCGCTTCGTCGTCACTATCGCGTTTCATATCAAGAAGTTGACCCCGTCCGATCCCGGACGCCTACCTGATCCGCGCCCCGTATTCCCCGTCGAAGACCATCGCCCGGCCGAGGTCGAAGGAGACCCCCACCTCGGCTCCCGCATGGCTCCGCTCGTCGCCGCGTTCCTCCACGATCATCGGCGTGCCGTTGGGGCACTTGAGGTGGGCATAGGACACGCCCCCCAGCGCCTCGGTCAGTTCCACCTTGTGCGTCGCGCCGGCCGGGTCGAGCGTCAGGTGCTCGGGCCGCAGCCCGACGTTCACCTTCGTCCCGTCCGCCGGCAGGGAGATCCCGAGCGGCAAGGACCGCTGCAGCGCCGGCACCTCGACCGCGCCGCCCGCGACCTTACCCTCGAGAAAATTCATCGCGGGCGAGCCGATGAAGCCCGCCACGAAGCGGTTGTCGGGGTCGCGGTAGAGGTCCATCGGCGCGCCCACCTGCTCGATCCGTCCCGCCCGCAGCACCACGATCTTGTCGGCGAGCGTCATCGCCTCGACCTGGTCGTGGGTGACGTAGATCATCGTCGCCCCGATCT
>CAYTBD010000241.1:0-4414 GCA_964435755.1 uncultured Rhodobacterales bacterium | reverse complement strand
CCTCCCCGACGAGTTGAAGGTCGTCGGAGTGGCTGGCCCACCAGACGCCCACGAATTGGTCCATCGGGTAGCGCGTCTTCACCGCCTCGGTGATCGCGCCCGCGTTCATCGCGCCCCAGCCCCACATGACCACGAAGTCCGGCCGCTCGCGCCGGATCTGAAGCCACTGGGCCGCCTGGTTCTGCATTTCCGCCAGACCCACCGGGATCGGCAGAAGCTCGAATCCGTGCTCGGCGGCGAGCTTTTCGAGAACCGGCAGCGGTTCCTTTCCGTAGGGATGGTCGAGGTGCAGGAAGGCGATCTTCTTGCCGTCCAGGTTCGACATGTCACCGTCTGCGATGTGGTCGATGATCATGTAGGCGCCGTCCCAGTACGAGGCCGGCGGATTGAACGCCCACTGGAATGTCCGGCCGTCCGACATCGGGCTGAAGCCATAGCCGGGCGCGAGGATCGGGATCTCGTCCACGTTCGTCTTCGGCAGCACCTGGAGCGTGATCCCCGTCGACCATGGCTGGGTCACGAGCGCGTCGGCCTTCTGCCGCTCGTAGCATTCGACGCCCTTTTCGGTGCTGTAGCCGGTCTCGCATTCCTCGAAGTTCACCGGAACGCCGCCGATGCCGCCGTCACGCTCGTTCAGCATGATCATGTAGTCGCGCTGACCGTTCATGATGGGCGTGCCCGTAGAGGCGAAGGGGCCGGTCCGGTAGCTCAGATTCGGCAGGAACAGTTCCTGCGCGACGGCGGCGCCGCCCGTGACGGCCGCGAGCGCGCCCGCGATGGCCAGTTTGGTCAAGTGCTTCATTTGGGTCCTCCCATGGGTTGATTTCTGTTCTTGGTGTTGGGCCGTCCCTAGTGCGGGAACGGCCAGAGAATGAGCTTCTCCCGGATCAGCTGCCACAGGCGGGCGAGCCCGTGCGGCTCCACGATCAGGAAGAAGATGATGAGCGCCCCGATGATCATCACGTTGATGTGCTCGACGGTGGCCGACTTGATGTCGAGCCCGAAGGCACCCGGCACCGTGTTGAGGATCACCGGCAGCGCGACGATCAGGATCGCGCCGAGGTAGTTGCCGAGGATCGAGCCGAGACCGCCGATGATCGCGATGAAGAGAACGCGGAACGACAGTTCGATGTCGAAGAGGTTGGGCTCGGCCGCGCCACGCCACATGAAGACGAAAAGCGCGCCCGACACGCCGACGATGTACGATGAGACGGCGAAGGCCATGAGCTTGGCCTTGAGCAGGTTGATCCCGATGAGTTCGGCCGCGATGTCCATGTCGCGCACCGCCTTCCACGACCGGCCGAGCGCGCCGCGGGTGAGGTTGATCGTGAGAACCGTCAGCAGCGTCACGACGGCGAGCACGAAGTAGTACTGTGTCGTGGATGTGGCGAGCGGACCCGCGACGTACCAGCCGAAGATGTCGAGGTTCGGCACCTGGATGGCGCCCGAGGCGTTGTAGTTGTAGAGCCAGGCCCACTTCTCGAAGAGCCAGATCAGGAAGAACTGTGCCGCCAGGGTCGCGATGGCGAGATAGAAGCCCTTGATCCGGAGTGACGGCAGGCCGAAGGCCACGCCGACCGCCGCCGAGAAGAATCCCGACAAGAGGACCGCGATCAGGAGGTTCATCTCGGGGAAGATCGTGACGAGCTTGTAGCAGGCGTAGGCGCCGACGCCCATGAACGCGCCGGTCCCGAGCGAAAGCTGTCCGGCGTATCCGGTGAGGATGTTCAGCCCCGTCGCGGCGAGCGCATAGATCAGAACCGGGATCAGCAGCGTCTGGAAGACGAACTCGCTCGCCGTGAACGGCAGGATCACCCAGCCGAAGGCAAGGACCACCATCAGCAGGATCGCGTCCTGCCGCACCGGAAACAGCGCCTGATCGCTGCGGTAGGTCGTCTTGAACTGGCCGGCGGTGCGGTAGAGCATCAGAGCGCCTCCCCCTGCGTGTCATCGCTCCGCGGATAGGCGCGGGGCGGGCGCGGGGCATATCCCGTGCCCTCGGAGTGACGTACCAGCCAGAGCCAGGTCCAGAGCCCCGCCCCGCCTCCGAGCCCTGCCAGGACGACGGCCGCCAGCATCTGCCCCTCGTGCTCGGCGGTGAGCGCGAGATAGCCGAAGGCCCAGAAACCGGACCAGACGACGACGTTCAGGATCGCGATCAGCTTGGCCATCTCATACCCTCTCGATGATCTTTTCGCCGAACAGGCCCTGTGGCCGGAACAGCAGCACGGTGAGGGCGAGCACATAGGCGAACCACGCCTCGGTCGATCCGCCCATGAGCGGCTGCCCCCAGTAGATCTCGAAGAGCTTCTCGAGGATTCCGATCATGAGCCCGCCCACGATGGCGCCGGTGATCGACTCCAGCCCGCCCAGCATCAGCACCGGCAGCGCCTTCAGCGCGATCACCTCGAGCGCGAAGGAGACGCCCGCGCGGCTGCCCCAGGCGATCCCGGTCATCAGCGCGATGATCCCTGCGATGAACCAGACCAGCACCCAGATCGTCGTGATCGAGATCCCCACCGACAGCGCGGCCTGATGGTCGTCGCCCAGCGCCCTGATCGCGCGGCCCATCCGGCTCTTGTTGAGGAAGAGAAGAAGCACGGCGACCATGAGCGCTGCTCCGATCACGACCGTGATGTCGCGCTGTTCGAGCAGGAGGAATCCGTCGAAAGGGTTGAGCTCGACCGATCCGTCCGGGATGCCGAGTTCGTCGGAGATCATCACCTTGTTCTCGCCGCCGAACAGGGTCTCACCGAACCCCACGAGGAACAGCGTGATCCCGATTGTCGCCATGAAGAGGATGATGTCGGGCTGGTTGACGAGCGGTCGCAGCACCACGCGTTCGACGACGACCGCGAACACGAACATGACCGCGAGCGTGCCCGCGAATGCAAGCCAGGCGGGCAGGCCTGCCGCGTGGAGGCCGACGAGCGTGAGCGCCGCGAACACGACCATGATGCCCTGGCTGAAATTGAAGATCCGGCTCGACCGGAAGATCAGCACGAAGCCCAGCGCGATGAGCGCGTAGAGGATGCCCGAGACCAGCCCCTCCCAGATCACCTGCATCAGGAAATCGGGCGCCGCCACCATGTCGGCGAAGGGATCGACGAACACCTGTCTCAGGAATTCCATTCGGGCCTCCGCTCCGTGTGCGATGTGTACGGGATCAGTGCGCTTTCCATTGTGCGTTCACTCATGCGCCACCCCCAGATAAGCGTCGATCACCTCCGGGCTCGCGCGCACCTCGGCGGGCGTCCCGTCCCCGATCTTGCGTCCGTAATCCATCACGACGACCCGGTCGGAGATGTCCATGACCACGCCCATGTCATGTTCGATCAGCGCGATCGTCGTCCCGAACTCGTCGTTCACGTCGAGAATGAAGCGGCACATGTCCTCCTTCTCCTCGACGTTCATGCCCGCCATCGGCTCGTCGAGAAGGAGGAGCGTGGGTTCCGCCGCGAGCGCCCGCGCAAGCTCGACCCGCTTCTGCAGACCGTAGGGCAGCCGGCCGACCGGGGTCTTGCGGATATGCTGGATCTCCAGGAAATCTATCACCTTTTCAACCGCTTCGCGATGCTCGATCTCTTCGCGCTCCGCCGCGCCCCGCCACAGCATCTGACCGAGGAGCCCGGTCTTCATCATCGTGTTCCGTCCGGTCATGATGTTGTCGAGCGTGCTCATCCCCTTGAACAGCGCGATGTTCTGGAAGGTCCGCGCGATACCCTGACGGGCGACCTCGTAGGGCTTCATCGATGGTCGCTTCTCGCCCCGGAACCAGACCTCGCCCTCCTGCGGATGGTAGAATCCGTTGATGACGTTCAGCATCGACGACTTGCCCGCGCCGTTCGGCCCGATGATCGCGCGGATCTCGCCCTCGAGGATATCGAAGGAGATGTCCTTGATCGCGACCACGCCGCCGAAGCGCAGGGTGATGTTCTTCACCTCCAGAACGGGCGCGCCGATCTTGCGGCCGTCCGGGGTGGTGAAAGTCGCCCCGTCGAGGCTCATGAACCCGCCTCCGGCCTGAAACTGATCCGCATCGTCACTCCGCCGCCTCCAGCGTCTTGGGCCGGACCGGCATGACCTTCGCATCCCGGATCTCCAGCGTCGCGCGGATCTTGCCCTTGCGGCCGTCCTCGTAGGTCACCTCCGTTTCGGTGTAGATCTCGTCCTTGCCGCCGTAGAGGGCATCGATGAGATCGGCGAACTTCTCGGCGATGATGTTGCGGCGGACCTTGCGGGTCCGGGTCAACTCGCCATCGTCGGCGTCGAGTTCCTTGTGCAGCACCAGGAACCGGTGGATCTGGCAGCCCGACAGCATCGCATCCTGCGCCAGGCTTTCGTTCACCTCCTCGACATGGGACTGGATCATGTCGAGCACCGACGTCAGCCCGGCGAGTTCCTGGTACGAGCC